>JAKSTD010000060.1 GCA_024402755.1 Alphaproteobacteria bacterium | reverse complement strand
TTTAATATTTTTCAAAAGTTTAATTGCTGGGACAGCAACTTTGGTCTTGGCGATTATATCACTGATTATTTATGCTTTGTGGTATACGAAACATAAATCAGATTTTATTAAGAACATTAACCAAGGATATGCCCTAACCGCAGTTTGTATAAATCTTGCCATATTATTGGCGGTTATTACACAATATTTATAATCTTAAAGGAATATAGTATGAACAACCTTGTATTTTTCATCGCTTTAATATTTTTCTTGTGGGTTGGCCGTTCACTGTTTATCCCATTATTGTTCGCGACATTTTTATGGTATTTGTTAAATGCAATCGCGGCATATTACAGAAAAATTATGCCATGTTATAAAACATCCACAGGTTCATGCAAGGTTCCAACAAAATTATACAACATCACATCAGGTGTATTGTCTTTTGCGACAGTCGGTGGAGTCATATACTTATTCGCAACACAAATAGAACCGATGCTGGTCGAACTATATAATTCTACCCCCATATTACAACAAAAGTTGTTTATTTTTCCTGATTATTTATCTGATAAAATAGGCATAAAGATAGATATGAATTTGATGCCGAATTTACCCCAGATTGCTGGATATATCGGTTCTTCTTTGGCGGGCATCGCGACATCTGTTGGTATGGTTTTAATATATTTGATATTTATGTTCATAGAACAAAGTTCTTTTAACAAAAAAATTGATGCGATGCCATTGTCAAAAATCAAGGCGAAAAAATTGCGTTATATATTGAACAGCATTGATGAAAACATGAAAAAATATTTATTTACCAAAACCTTTATTTCTGCTGCAACGGGTTTATGCGCTTATATACTACTAAGAATAATTGGTTTGGAATATGCCAGTGTTTGGGCATTTATAATCTTTATTCTTAACTATATTCCAACCATTGGTTCTATATTGTCGTGCGCGTTACCAATCGCTTTTGCGTTGATAAGTAGCGAAACATGGCACTTGCCGTTATTTACAGCCATTTCTTTGATTGCCATAGAAATTGTTTTTGGAAACATAATTGACCCAAAATTAACAGGAAAAACATTAAACATATCAACATTGGCTATATTGATAAATTTGGTGTTTTGCGGGATGATTTGGGGTCTAGCAGGTATGTTTTTCAGTGTTCCAATTTTGGCGGCGGTATACATCACCACAGCACACTTTGAATGATCGCGATGGATTGCAACATTACTTTCGACAGATGGTAAAATACCCGATGAAACACAACCGGATTAAATTCTGTTTAACAAAGCGATTGCGTTTTCCAGAATTATCTTGGCAGACACAGAATCTAGTTCCTGTTTAATTTTTGATATACTTTTGCATCCTATTTCTTCCGCTGCCGCGGCACTGGTCAAATTTTCTTCGATAAAAATTATTGGCAAATCTGTCTTTTCAGCCAAACTATTTGCAAACTCACGTACCATTTTTGTTGTATCAGAATCTATCCCATCCGCATGCAAAGGTAACCCCACGACTATCCCCGATACTTTATCAGCCAAAATTATTTCCAAAATTTTTTGAATTAATTCGTCTTGATTTTTTACATTTATTTGTGGTCTGACAAAGACAAAACCGCGACCTTCGTCTGACACAGCAATGCCGCATCTGCGCAATCCCCAATCGATGCCAATTATGCGCCCAACACGCGGAAAATTCTTGTAATCAAATAAAATCATTGTATAATAACCTTTACAATAATTAATAATAGGATTCAAAATGGCATTTAGCAAGCAGCAATTACATAAATTTGCAAATCTTATCCGTATTGATATCTCTGATGAAAAAATGAATATTGATTCTGTAATCGATTGGCTGGATAAATTGCAGAAAATCGATACAACAGGTATTAAACCTATGTTATCCCCGGCAGAACACAAATTACCATTACGCGAAGATATCGTAACAGAACCGAACATGCGCGATAAAATATTGGCAAACGACCCGGATAAAACAGGTGTATCACGTGGCTATTTTGCTGTTCCAAAGGTTATGGATGGGGATTAATCATTTTAAAATTTAACAAAGGAATATATTATGCAAACTATTACTCAAAGATTATATTATACTTCATTAGATGCACGGTTTACCCCGTGCTCCAAAGAGAAAGCGGTCTTTCAAATGGAAGAATATACCACAGACAAAGGAAATGCTTTTGCGATTTCTACCTACACTGGACATTTTTCTTATTCAATCGGTCAACATGTTGATACTGTTCCACGTGTTGATGTTCGCACAGGTCTGTGTTTAACCAATGTTATCAAAAACGCATATTTAAACGCATTGTCAAACAACCGCGCAATTTAAATCAAATAAATAGGACAAAATATGATAAACCTGACCATAGTCGAAGCATTAAAGAAATTAAAATCTCGTGAAATCAGCGCAACTGAATTGACACGCGCATATTTGAAACGCATTGAAAAATATGGCAACAAATTAAATTGTTATATCACACAAACACCTGAACGTGCGTTAAGTGATGCCGAAGAATCAGATAAACGTTATGCGAATGGAAATACGTTGCCTTTGGACGGTATGCCGATTGCTATGAAAGATTTATTTGCAACGAATGGTATTCGTACAACAGCGGCTTCACGTATGCTTGAAAATTTTGTTCCGCAATACGAATCGACTATTTCACAAAAATTTATTGATGCAGGAACAGTATTGTTGGGCAAATCTAATCTGGATGAATTTGCGATGGGAACATTTTCAAAAACGTCTTATTTTGGCGCACCGGTAAACCCATGGCAAATTGAAAAACATTTGACTGCTGGCGGTTCATCAGGCGGCTCTACCTCTGCCGTTGCAAGCGGGCTTGCGATTGCTGCAACCGGGACAGATACCGGTGGTTCGATTCGTTTTCCTTGTGCAATAACTGGTTTGGTTGGTATGAAACCAACGTATGGTTTGTGTTCACGTTGGGGTTGTGTTGCATTTGCTTCGAGTTTAGACACCCCAGGTCCAATCGCACGCACAGTTGACGATACCGCTTTATTATTATCAGTTATGGCGGGACATGATGATAAAGATTCAACCAGCGCACCAAATGCAAAATTCGAATTTGATGGCGCGGTAAAACCAATCCTTGGCGATGGGAAAAAACTGCGCATTGGTATAATCAAAGAATTCAATGATGTTCAAATTTCAACCGATATGAAAAACCTGTTTGAAAAACGAATCGCAGATTTAAAATCTTTGGGCGCAGAAATAGTCGAAGTATCAATTCCAAATATATTGGATGCACTGGCGGCATATTACATTATCGCCCCAGCAGAAGCATCTTCGAATCTTGCACGTTACGACGGGATGAGATATGGCTTGCGTGTTGAGGGTATTGATTTAGAAGACAAATAAAAAAAAACGCGCGCTGCTGGTTTTGGCGAAGAAGTTCAACGTCGTATGTTGATTGGGACAGCGGTTTTAAGCAGTGAATCTTACGAAGTATATTTCATGCAAGCCGCCCGTGTTCGCCGTATGATTGCAGATAGTTTCGCATCCGCATTTAATAATTGTTATTTGATTATATGCCCATCGGGGGCAGGAACCGCTTTGCCACTTGATTCAGATTTAACACCTTTGGAATATTACGCATTGGATTTATTCACTGTTGCGATGAATTTGGCTGGCATACCGGCTGTATCTGTACCATGTGGTTTGGCACAAAATGGATTGCCATTAGGAATGCAGGTTGTTGGGAAACGTTTTGACGATATGCGCGTTCTTCAATTAGCTAAACATATTGAGACCGCAGCAGGAATTGATAATCGTCCAACAAAAATTTTGGGGGAATAAAAAAAAATGGTGGCTAGAAGTAGAATCGAACTACTGACACAGGGATTTTCAGTCCCTTGCTCTACCAACTGAGCTATCTAGCCATCCGTAGAAAGCATAATAAAGTAAGAAATACAAAAAATCAAGGGAAAATAAAAATGTTTACGATAAAAGGCAAAACACAAGATTGGGAAGTGGTTATTGGACTGGAAACCCATATCGAAGTTTTATCAAACAGCAAGATTTTCAGCGGCGCATCTGCTAACTATAATCCAACCATCGCCCCAAATACCCAGGCATGCATGGTTGATGTCGCAATGCCAGGCATGTTGCCAGTATTAAATAAATACTGCGTTGAACAGGCGATTAAATTCGGTCTGGGAATAAATGCTGAAATTTCACATCATTCAAAATTTGCCCGTAAACAGTATTTTTACCCTGACCTGCCCCAGGGATATCAGATTT
>JAKSTD010000006.1 GCA_024402755.1 Alphaproteobacteria bacterium | reverse complement strand
CTTTTTGTTTGTCTTGCAAAATTATAGAAAATTAAACATAAAAATCAAATAAAACTATTTACGAAATGAAAATTCGCAACCACAATAATTCTGGCGATAAAAGTTTGATTCGCGGTTTATTTTCACACGCAAATTTTCGTCCCATTTAATTGGTAGATATTTTATGTCACTACAAGATTCTTTTGCGGCTGAATCTACCTGTATTTGTGATTTAAAACGTGATACACCAAACACAGATGCAATCGCATTAAATCCATGTTCTTTGGCATATTGTGCTGCAAAACAAAAACGATAAGCAAAACATTTGCCACACCGTGCCCCGCGTTCTGGTTCGTTTTCTAAGCCCTTGACATGTTCGCGCCATTTGTCATGGTCATAATCGCCAACCACATATTTTGCACCCAATTTTTCGCAATATTTTATTTGTTCATTTAATCGCTTTTGATATTCGCTATTGGGATAAATATTTGGATTAAAAAACATAACGATAAAATCTTCTATGCCCGGAATTTCGCCGTCTACAAGTTGTTGAATTGCACCAGCCGAACACGGCGCACAACAAGACATTAAAATAAGTTTTGTTTTGTTTTCCATTTATTTATCTTCTGTTAATTCGATTCTATTAAACAGATTTTCTGGAACAACAAATTTTTCGCCATTCGCAATACGATGTTCGTATTTTGTCGGCCAAGACAAATCGTGTTTTGTTTCGAATACATTTTGCATCTTTTCAGCCGCATCTGGTATGAATGGTTGTGACACGCGTGCGAATAAATCAATCATTTGGAAACATTCGTTTAATGCAACCGCAGCACCCGTCATATTGCCATTTTTAACCAATGCCCATGGTTCTTTAAACGTCATATATTCATTAGCAATCGCCCACAAAGAACGCAAAGCAAACACAGCATCGCGGAATTCACATTTTTCCAATGCGCTTGTTAAATCATTGAATTTTTCATTTATTTTTGTTTCTAAATCTTTATCTATTCCGTTTCCATTTGGAACGACAACACCAAAGTTTTTGTTTGATAATTTGCAAACGCGTGACACAAAATTGCCAAGCATCCCATTTAAATCTTTGTTTACAATATCGGCTAAACGCGCCATTGTAAAATCAGTATCGTCTGTTTCCGGCGCAGAAGCCATTAATGTGTACCGCCAACAATCACTTGGTGCGATTGTAAGCGCTTTGTCTAAAAATACACCGTTTCCAGTTGATTTAGAAATTTTTCCACCTTCGAAATTAAGAAAGTTCATTGATTTCAACATATCCACGGTTTTCCAATTATCGTGCATTGCTAATTCTTGTTCTTGGAAAAATACAGAATGGAATTTTAAATAATATTTACCCAAAAATTGTTAATAAAAACAAACAGGGTCTTTCCACCAAAAATAATAGAAGTATCACGCAATCCTTCGTTTGCCCAACCCATAGCGATAGCAGAGGCAGTTTTTGACCATTTTGGTGCATGTTCTAATAACCATTTACGCCATTCATCTTGCATTTTTGATGCCAAGAAAAACAGGTTTTTTGTTGGTCTCATTTCGATATTTGTTGAACCAGAAATTGTAGAGTGCGGATTTTTTAATTCTGTTGCTTCGTAAGTTGCACTGCAATTATCACACTGGTCACCACGCGCCTTGTCATAACCACATTTTGGACAAGTGCCTTCCAGTTGTCTGTCTGCCAAAAACATATTATCATCCACAGAAAAAGGTTGCACAGTTTCGCGTTCTTCAATCAGACCTTGGTTTTCAAGACGAGTAAATAAATCTTGGACCAGTTTTTCCTGTAATTCAGTATGTGTGCGACCATATAAATCAAAGGACAACTTAAAATCAGATACCGCCTGCAAATGTTTTTCATAATATTTATTGTTGTATTCCAATATGGGCATATTTTCTTTTGCGGCACCAACAATAGCAGGGGTTCCGTGTTCATCTGCACCACAAACATACAATACATCACGACCTTGTGCACGGCAGAATCTGGCATACACATCACTTGGTAACCAACAGCCAACCAAATGCCCGATATGTAATTCACCATTTACATAAGGAAGTGCAGAAGTGATTAAATATTTTTGTCCCATTGTTGTGTCCTTTGTTTATAAAAAAAGCGCCATCACGGGCGCATCAATTTGTTCCCGCAAATTTTTTACCAAGATTAATTGTACATTCGCATTTTTAATTTTTCCTGTCTAGTGGCTTGCCACACGAAGCATCTTTGATGCGAAGTGTGGTGGGTGGTATTGGGCTCGAACCAACGACCTCCACGATGTCAACGTGACGCTCTAGCCAACTGAGCTAACCACCCAAAGCCAACGCATTATAGCAACAAAAATCCAGATTGCAATATCAATTTTTTTAATCGCACAGTTTTTATCTTGTAAATAGACGATTCTTTGCCGTATAATGATATCATGGTTCTACAAGCATTGTAGTGAGGATTTTTTTATAACAAAGGAAAAAATATGAAAAAAGTTTTAACAAGTATTTCATGTCTTGTATGCGGTTTGACCTGTTTTTCTGCATACGCAGTTAATATCAAACCATTTGTGGGGGCAAATATTGGTCTTAATGGTGTTGAGTATGCAGATAACATAAAATATGCAACGAATGAGGAGGGTATCGAATTACCAGAGTCCTTTTTTGGAATTGGCGGGGAATTAGGGGTAAAATTTGAAACAGAAAAAGTTTATAGCGCCGCTATCACATTTGCATACGATTATACACTAAATTCCAAAGGCGATATAGATGTGGCTTCTAATGCGTATATATCATCTGCCGAAGTTGGTTTTTCTGCGTGGGGTATAACATTTGATAATTATATTCGTGTTTCTGGAAAAAGCCCGCATCGTCAAGATATTGTGTTGGGTCTTGGTTTGTTTAATGCCAATGAAAGATTTAAAATGAACGTCACGGATTTAGCAAAAACAACATACGGCTGGTCCAATGTAGATGATGACGATGATGGAACTGTGGTCGTTTTCAAAGTTGGATATAATTACACCATGTCAAAACATATTGACTGGTATTTAAATGGCAGATTATTTAGCCCGACAGATTCCAAAAGTGATATAGATGCAATGTTTAATATGAATGCTGGTGTAAGATTTTTGTTTTGATAAAAAATGATACAAAAAAAACCGGTGTTTACCGGCTTTTTTTATATTTAAATTTTTTTAATACATTGTCTGTAAAACATGCTTGTTTTTATCAATATCTAACAACATTTTTCCACTGCCCAGTGCCACACACGCCATTGGATTATCAACCAAAAATGCCGGCAATCCAGTTGCCGCACGAATTGCGGCATCAAGACCGCGCAACAATGACCCGCCGCCAGTCATCGCGATACCAAGGTCTGCGATATCGGCAGACAATTCTGGTGGTGTGGATTCAAGCGCAAGATGCACCGTGTGAATAATTTTTGCAACTGTCTGTGAAAGGGCCGCCGCGATTTGTGATTCTGTTATAAGTGTTTCGCGTGGTGTTCCACTCATCAAATCGCGCCCTTTGATTTTCATAGATAATTCATTTGCCTTGTCTTTTGGTATAACGGCAGTCCCGATTTTCTTTTTGATTTCTTCGGCTGTATTATCACCAATCAAAAGGTTTTTATTTTTACGCACATATTCAATAATATCTTGGTCCATTTGGTCGCCCGCGGTCCGCACCGCATTAGAATACACAATTCCACCAAGTGACATAATTGCAACCTCTGTCGTGCCACCACCGATATCAAGCACCATTGACCCCAGTGGTTTATCAACCGGCAATCCAGCGCCAATCGCGGCGGCAGTTGATTCTTCGACAATATAAACCTTGCGCGCACCGGCGGCATCGGCCGCTTCTTGGATAGCACGACGTTCCACCTGGGTTGCACAGGAAGGAACACAAATAATGATGAGTGGTGCAGCCAATGGGTTTTTTTGATGCACTTTGCGTATAAAGTATTTAATCATTTCTTCGGCGACTTCAAAGTCAGCGATAACACCGTCACGCAACGGGCGAACCGCAGAAATTCGTCCAGGTGTTCGACCAAACATGCGTTTTGCCTCAGCCCCAACGGCCTTGATTTCCTTGCGACCAAGTAATCTGTTTTCTACAACCGCCACAACGGACGGCTCGTTAAGAACAACACCGCGGTCTTTGACATAAATCAAAGTGTTCGCCGTTCCCGAATCAATAGCCATATCTGCGGAAAAAAACTTTAATAACCAATTATACATGTGCCTTTCTCTTGTCTTATTTGACCGCATTATAAAACAGGCACAGAAAAAATCAAGCCCGCATAATAATAAATTTTGATTTTTTATTTGCTTTTTCCTGTATTTTGATATTATTAGCATCATGAAAAGAAAAACTATACGCAACCATAAAGATTTTTTAACTGCACTGGGTGATTACAAAGTAAATTCTTATAACATTGTTGTAAGGGCAAAATCTGCGAAAATCCCCAATGATGCTAGATATGGTTTGTTCGCACCGAAAAAAACATTTAAATTGGCTACTGACCGTAATCGTGCAAAAAGGATGTTGCGGGATTGGATTGCCTTTAACGAAGATTTAATGTTGCCAGAACTTGATTATATTTTTGTTGCGCGTGGACCTGTATTAACACGCAGACGTGACCCCGGTCGTAAAGAGATGGGGATTTTATTGCAAAATATCGCTCAATTACATAAAAAACATGCAAAGAAAGCAAAATAATTTTCTGGTAAAGATTGCATGTAAGACCGTGCGTGTTTATCAAATGTGTATATCGCCGTTTATCGGTGGGCGCGCAGCATGCAGGTTTACCCCAACTTGCAGTGAATATACACTGCTCGCGATTCAAAAATACGGTATCGCAAAAGGAACTTGGCTTGGGTTAAAACGGATATCAAGGTGTCGTCCGGGTGGTGGGTGCGGATACGACCCTGTTCCTTGACATATAAAATCAATGTGGTAAAATTAATGTTGATATATGGCTTTAAATAAAGGATTTATAATTATGGCATCTTTTCGTTCAACAGTTGAAAATATGTCCAAGTTAATGGATGAAATGGGCATAACAGAACTCGATTTAGAACGTCAACTGTTACTTGGTTTATATCGCAAACATATTCATTTATCAAAACAACAAACTGTGGCTGCGCCTGTGGTGGGCTTTGCACAACAATCAAAGGCAAAAGATACGGATAAAATATCTGGGCATGTTTTGAAATCACCAATGGTTGGGGTTTTGTATCTTGCCCCAGAACCTGGTGCAAAACCTTTTGTAAAGGTTGGCGCTGCTGTAAAGGCGGGCGATACTGTTGCGCTGGTCGAAGCGATGAAGACATTTAACCCAATAAAATCTGATATTGATGGTGTAATCAAAGAAATTTTGGTTGCAGACGGCAGTGCTGTTGAATTTGACACACCAATAATCGTAATTGAACAGGTTCCAAATGCCGCAGATTAAGAAAGTTTTAATTGCAAATCGTGGTGAAATAGCACTGCGTATTATTCGTGCATGTCGTGATATGGGGATACGAACAGTGGCTGTTTATTCAACGGCAGACAAGGATGCGATGCATGTAAAATTGGCAGATGAATCTGTATGTATTGGTCCGGCACAAAGTGCTGAATCATATTTAAATGAATCTGCAATATTAACAGCGGCACTTTTAACCAATGCTGATGCAATTCACCCGGGTTATGGATTTTTGTCTGAACGCGCTGATTTTGTAGACAAGGTTGAAGAACACGGTCTTATATGGATTGGACCAAATGCTGATATGATTCGCAAAATGGGTGACAAGGTTAATGCCAAAAAGACAGCAATAAAATGTGGTTTGCCGGTTGTGCCAGGAAGTGATGGCGCGGTAAAAACAATCGAAGATGCAATTTGTTGGGCAGATAAAATTGGTTATCCTGTGATGATAAAGGCGGCATCTGGTGGTGGTGGTCGCGGTATGCGTGCGGTTAATAATGCCAACGAATTGCGTGAGGCATTTCCCATTGTCAAAGCAGAATCAAAAACTGCATTCGGTGATGATACACTTTATATGGAAAAATTATTATTGCACCCGCGCCATATTGAATTCCAGGTATTGGGAGATAAACACGGTAATGTTGTAATATTTGGTGAACGCGATTGTTCGCTTCAACGCAAAAATCAAAAGATTATGGAAGAATGTCCGGCGGCAATACTGACACAAAAGCAGCGCGATGATATGATTGAAATTTGCAAAACCGCTGCCAAGAAGATGAAATATACAAATGCTGGGACTTTTGAATTTATGTTCGAAGGCGGTAAATTTTATTTCTTGGAAATGAATACCCGGCTTCAAGTGGAACATCCGGTAACAGAAATGGTTTACGGGGTTGATTTGGTTCGCGAACAAATACGAATCGCCTCTGGTGAAAAATTGGGTTACACACAATCAAATCTGGTTGCCCATGGCCATGCAATAGAATTTCGCATTAATGCCGAAGACCCCGAAACTTTTATACCGAACCCGGGTAAAATTGAATTATATGCACCTGCTGGTGGAATGGGGGTTCGCGTAGATTCTGCCGTATACAGCGGATATACAATACCACCGACATACGATTCTATGATTGCAAAATTGATTGTGCATGCACAATCAAGGCCTGCGTGTATAATGCGTGCGGAACGCGCACTGGATGAATTTGTTATCGAAGGTGTAAAAACAACAATACCGCTTCAGAAAAAATTATTGGAAAATAGTGATGTTCGCCAATTAAAGACAGATAATCATTGGCTTGAAAGTTATTTAGAATCAGAAAGAGAAAAAGTTGATGAAAAATAATAAAAAAATACCGGCATTTGCCGGTGTTTTATTATTGCTTTCTTTTTCTAAATTCATCCAGCGACACAACGCGTTTGTCGTCTGGGACAGTTCCCGGTTTTTCTTCCAATGGTAATTCAATATTTTCTTCTTTTACAACAGTATTTGATGGCTGATTTGGTTGGAAAGACAACATAAAATCAACAGACGGGTCTTTGAATTCTATCAAAGCCGAAAATGGAACGCGTATAAAAAATGGCCGCCCATCAAATGTTAATTGAACACCAAATTCTTTATCAGATACATTAAGGTTGTTATAAGAATATTGCAACACGATTGTCATTAAATCAGGATATCTTATCCGCAGAAAATCAGGCAATACCACACCTGGGTCGCGTGTCTTAAAAGTTATAAAGAAACTAGCATCATCCCCCAGACCATTAAATTGCGCATGAATAAGTGCTTCTTTGACAACAGATTTCAAAGCAGTATCCAATAATTGTTTATAATTTATCTTTGCCATCTTAATTCTCCGCCTTAACTATATTACTTATTTCGCCATTTTGGCAAGTGACAAATAAAGCATTTGGAACTTTTTCAAATATGCCAACATCCAGACCTGTCGCCCAAACTTGGGCATCCAAAGCATTTAAATCCGCAAATATTTTTTCACGCACTTTTTCATCCAGATGTGAAGCGGCTTCGTCCAGTAAAATAATGGGAATTTGCCCGGTCTTTACACGAATCAGTTTTGCGTGCGCAAGAATCAAATCAATCAATATAGATTTTTGTTGCCCAGTGGATGTTATATATGTTGGTAAATTCAGTTTTTTATTAAACACACCGAAATCTGATTTATGCGCACCATCAATTACCATTTTGTCACCAATCAAATTGCGATTGTTTTGTAAATATTCAAAATATTGGTTTTCCGCAGTTGTTGCGGTATTTTCCAAGATTAATTTTTCAACCATGCCCTTAACCGATACGGCACCGTTTTCAAAAAAGTAATTTATTTCACCAGAATACTGTATACGGCACGCAGCAACGGATACAGCGGTTGCTGCAATTTGCTTGTCAATCGCATCCAACCAATTTTTATCAGCATTGTTTTTTATTGCCCCCGCCCTTTCTATTAATAATTTATTAAGACGCGACATGCGTCCAATATGTGATGGTTCAAAACTGGCGACCAAGTGGTCAAAAAATGCGCGCCTATTCGACACAGAATCAACAAAAATTCTGTCTTCGTGCGGGGTAAGCCATACTATGCGTATCATTTTCCCTAATTCTGACAAAGCAACATTTTCATTATTTATTTTTGCACGGCGATTAGAATCGTTTGGTGTAAAAAAAACACATATATCATTGTCTTCATGCGTAGCAGCAAACACAGAAAAAGAACCATCCCCATCAAATCGTGCCATGGTTTGTATATCTGCACCACGCAGACCGCGTTCGCCAGAAAGTAAAGACAATGCTTCCAGTATAGCGGTTTTCCCAGCGCCATTTAGTCCTGTTATAATAATATTTTTCGCATCCCCGATTGTTATTCTGGAAGATGTATGATTCCTGAAATTGGTAAGAGTTATTTGCTGTATCATTTTAAATCTGGAGGCCAGGGTCGGAATCGAACCGGCATCCAAGGATTTGCAGTCCTCTGCATAACCACTCTGCCACCTGGCCTTCGCGTGAAACCATCATAGGCGAAAAATAACAAGATTTCAACATAAAAATTATGTGCTGGTTTAATGGATTAGTTCCTATATTTTTCATGTTTAAAACAATGTATCATTTAAATAAAAATAAAAGGAAAAAATAATCAATGGAACAAGAAACGGTAAAACCTTCTTTTTTTAAAAGATTCTTTGGTTGGTTTTGGCGACATAAATGGTGGTCTTTGTTGATAATTTTGATTTTACTTGGTGCCGGTTTATGGATTTATTTTGGCGCGAAAACTAAAAAGAAAGATTTTATAACCGTTGATATAAATCGTGGTGACCTGGTTCAAACTGTGACAGCCACAGGAGAAATTCAACCCGTGAATACTGTTAATGTTGGCTCTCAGGTGTCTGGAACAATCGAAAATATTTTTGTCGATTATAATTCGCGCGTTAAAAAAGGCGATTTATTATTAACCATAGAACCGTCTGTATTGCAATCAACTGTGGATGAGGCATTGGCTTCGCTGGATTCTGCAAAGGCAGAATTAAAGTATGCACAAAGTGAATATGAACGCAATCAAACATTATTTGCAGATGGTTTCATTTCGCGCGCAGAAATGGAAAAATCCCAAACCACCTATGAACAGTCCATCCAAGCAGTTAACAAAGCACAATATTCATACGAACGCGCCGTAACAAATCTTGGGTATGCAACAATTACTTCGCCAGTAGACGGAACAGTTATTTCGCGTAAAGTGGACAAGGGTCAAACAGTTGCAGCATCTTTTCAAACACCAGACCTGTTTGAAATAGCCGAAGATTTATCAAAAATGCAAATTGAAACTGCTGTCAGTGAGGCAGATATTGGCATGATTAAAGAAGGTCTGCCTGTGACTTTTACAGTTGATGCGTACCAAAATCAAACATTCAAAGGCAATGTTCAACAAATAAGATTGTCGCCAACCAATGTTTCCAATGTTGTTGTTTATACTGTTGTTATTGATGTAGATAACAGTGACTTAAAATTGATGCCTGGGATGACGG
>JAKSTD010000059.1 GCA_024402755.1 Alphaproteobacteria bacterium | reverse complement strand
CATTTTGAATGCGTTGGTGAACTGGATTTTCTAAAAAAAACTAAGGGGATAAGCAATGGAAGATAAAATGCAGTGGTTTGTTGTAAATGTGCACACTTCTTGCGAGGACAAGGTTGCACGTGAATTGCGTGAACAAATTGATAAACGCAAATTAAATGCTTATTTTGGTGAAATTTTGGTTCCAACCCGCGAAGTGTCTGAAATCAAAGGTGGTAAACGCGTTAAAACAGAAAAGAAATTCTTTCCGGGCTATATCGTTGTTCAGATGGTTATGAATAATGAAACATTTTCGCTCGTAAAATTGATGCCCCAGGTTGTTATGTTTTTGGGTCAAAAGGTTAAAAATCAATCTAAACCAATTCCTATTAGTGAAGCAGAAGCCCGCAGATTATTAAAACAGGTCGAAGAAGGTTCTGTTGTCACAGAAGATACTGTCTATGAAGAAGGTCAAGAAGTTCATGTTATTGATGGACCGTTTGCGAATTTTAACGGTATCGCATCAAATGTTGATAATGTAAAACAAAAAATGACAGTAACAATTTTGGTATTTGGCCGTGAAACCAGTGTGGAACTGGATTTCTCTCAGGTCGAAAGAGTTTAGTAGAAATACTAAATAAAAGCGTGGTAGATGCGCCACATCGCACCACAACACTAACCAGATGTTGAAAAAAAACATCGCAAAAAAAACGGAGTGAAATTATGGCAAAAAAAGAATTAAAAGGGATTGTTAAACTTGTCGTCCCCGCCAAACAAGCAAATCCTGCGCCTCCTATTGGGCCTGCGCTGGGTGCTGCTGGTGTTAATATCGCAGAATTCTGCAAACAATTCAATGATAAAACAGCAGACAAAGAACCAGGAATGCCGATTCCTTGCATAATCACTGTTTACACAGACCGCAGTTTCGAATTTATTATGAAATTGCCACCTGTGTCTTATTACATCAAGAAAGCATTGAAATTGAAAATTGGTTCTCATAAGCCGGGTCGTGAATTTGTTGGAACTATAACAAAGGCACAAATTGAAGAAATCGCAAAAAATAAAATGCCTGATTTGAATTGTTCGACGATTGAATCTGCAATGAATATCGTTGCGGGTCAATGCCGTTCTATGGGCGTAAAGGTGGAGGGCTAAGTCATGAAAGTTACAAAAAGAAAACAAACTTGGTCCACATTAGATGCCAAGAAAGTTTATACGTTAAACGAAGCAATCGAAACTTTGCGCGGTTTTTGTTCCAAAAAATTCGATGAAAGTTTGGAAATCGCAATCAAACTGGGTATTGATGTTACCAAGGCAGACCAAAATATTCGTGGTATGTTGTCTTTGCCAAATGGAACTGGTAAAAAAGTTCGTGTTGCTGTATTTACAATCAACAGCCAAGACGAAGCCAAAAAGGCGGGTGCTGATGTTGTTGGTGGCGAAGAATTAATTGAAAAAGTTGCAAATGGCTTTTTGGATTTTGATCGTGTTATTGCAACACCTGATATGATGCCAAAAATGTCCAAGGTTGCACGTGTTTTGGGACCAAAAGGTTTGATGCCAAATCCAAAATTGGGAACGGTCACAAACAATGTAGCCGAAGCAGTTGCAAATGCCAAAGCAGGACAAATTGAATACCGTGCAGAAAAGAAAGGTATTATCCATGCTGGTATTGGCAAAATGTCTTTTGCAACCGATAAATTGGTCGAAAATGCAAACGCATTGATTGAACAGTTGAAAAAAGTTAAACCTGCATCGGCTAAGGGTCAATATATCCTTGGGTGCAGTGTTGCTATGACCCAGGGCCCAGGTGTTAAAGTCGAAGTAAAATGATTTGTGGCGGGTCGCCCCGCCGTAAACACGAGATTTCTGTCCGTGACTGATGGTGTGAAAATAATCACTTAATTCCCATCATAGACAAAGAAAAATTCTTTGGGGCAGAAACAAAAGCCCCACCCGTGGGAAACCACAGATGGAAAGTTAACAAAAGCTTAAAAGGATATATAAAAATGAGACGCGAAGAAAAATCAAATTTGATTTCAGCGTTGCAGTCGTCCTTGAAAGAAGCAGACGGTGTTTTTGTCATTGAAAACCATGGTTTGACAGTGAAAGAAATGGAATCCTTGCGCAATGAATTGCGTGACAAGGTTTCTTTGTTCAAAGTTGTCAAAAACCGTTTGATGAAATTGGCATTGAAAGATACCAATTTTGAAGCTGTATCTGACTTGATGAAACATCCAACTGCCGTTGCTGTTGCAACAGATGCGTTGGCTGTGACAAAAGTTTTGGCTAAATTTGCCGAAGAACATAAAAAACTGACAATTGTCGGTGGTAAAATGGATGCAGAACTTCTGGATGTGAACGGCATTGTGCAATTATCCAAGCTTCCATCATTGCTTGAAATTCGTGGAACTATCGCTCGCATATTGATAGAGCCAGCATCACGTTTGGCGCGTGTTTCAGCAGAGTATGGAAAAAAACAAAATTAATAAACTCAATTAAGGAGTAAAAAATGGCAGATATTCAAAAAATAGTTGAAGAATTGTCAAAATTGACTGTTCAAGAAGCAGTCGAATTGTCCAAAGCATTGGAAGAAACATGGGGTGTAAGCGCTGCTGCGGCTGTTGCGGTTGCTGCTGGCCCTGCTGCTGGTGCTGCGGTAGAAGAAAAAACAGAATTTGATGTTATCTTGGCAGAAGCAGGCGCAAACAAATTGGCCGTTATCAAAGCTGTCAAAGACATCACTGGTTTAGGTTTGGGCGAAGCAAAGGCCTTGGTCGAATCTGCACCAAAAGCTGTTAAAGAAGCGGTTGCAAAAGATGAAGCTGAAAAAATAAAAGCGACATTAGAAGCAGCTGGCGCAAAAGTGGAAATGAAATAATTTCTATATTGAAATCGCAAGATTTCAAAAAATTAAATTGCATCAAATGCAATTTCGCCGCCCGCCAAGGTTAGAAAAAATCTGTGGCGGGCACACAGGCGTAAAAAGGTTATAAACTTTTTTCGTTTGCAAAATGAAAAACAGAAGAAAATAAAAGGATTCAGAAAATGGCAATTATCCAGAAACTTAGAAAATCTTTTGGTAAAAGTTTTTTGCAAACTCCGCTTCCTGATTTGGTTGAAATTCAGTACAATTCTTACAGAGATTTCTTGCAGGCAGATGTTGCCCCAGAAAATAGAAAAAATATAGGGTTACAGAATGTATTCAAATCTATGTTCCCAATCAAAGATTATGCGGGAATCGCAGATTTGGAATTCATTGAATATACATTAGATAAACCTGTATATAATGTTCAAGAATGTATGCTGCGTAATTTAACATATTCCAGCAAACTGAAATTGAAGCTGAGATTGATATTATGGGATATTTCCGAAGATGGTAAAAAATCTTTGCGCGATATCAAAGAACAAGAAATATTTATGGGCGATGTTCCGTTAATGACAGAACGCGGAAGTTTTATCGCGGCTGGTGTGGAACGTGTTGTTGTATCGCAAATGCATCGTGCCCAAGGTGTTGTTTTTGGAACAACAAAAGAAGCAAAAATTGCCGGCAATCCGGAAACTTATACTGGTCGTATAATCCCAGAACATGGTTCATGGATTGATTTCGAAGAATCCAAAGGAATTATTTATGTCCGTATTGACCGCAGACGCAAAATACCTGCAACTGTTTTATTGCGTTGCTTGCCGGCTGCTGCGGATGAAAAGAAATTTGCTGCGGACCCACACAAAGCAAATATTGCTGGGATGAGCGGCGAAGAAATTTTGGGCGCATTTTATAAACAAATTCCATTATCGTTTGATGGTAAATTGTGGACTGGTGATGTTTCTTGCTTTGAAGGTTTGGAAAAATATCGTTTGAATTATGATTTAATTAATCCAAAAGACAAGAAGCCATTGGCATCTAAGGGTGACCGTTTAAATGCAAAGCGTCTGTCAAAAATTGCATCCGCATCTAAAAAGTTTGGTGTCTTGCGTGATTCTTTGATTGGCGAATATTTATTCAGTGCTGTGAAAAATGGCGATGATGTTTTATTTGCTGAGGGAACAGAAATCACCGAAGAAGTATTGAACGAATTGGAAAAATTGGGTGTTAAAAATATTTCTTTGATTGCGATTGATAACACCACAATTACTGCACATATTCGTAACACTTTGATGGCTGATAAAACATCGAATCGTGAAGAAGCACTGGTTGCTATTTATGATTTGCATCGTCCAGGTTAACGTCCAACTGTTGAAAAGGCGCTTAATTTATTCTTGCGTCAAGGTTTTGACCCAGCATATTATGATATGTC
>JAKSTD010000058.1 GCA_024402755.1 Alphaproteobacteria bacterium | reverse complement strand
ATGTTTGGTTGGTGCATACGGATGCAAATATCAGTGATTTGAAACTTCAACCATCAGAGGTTCAAAATGCAAAATGGGCAACACTGGCGGATATCCATCATGTGCAGAGTATCAAAGAATTTATACCATCGATTATACCATCTTTCAATATGGTGTTAAATTATCAAAAAATGACAAATATGCAACCTGTTAATGCACACGATTTTTTGGGAAAATTGGTACACGTTCAAATGGACAGACCATTGGGCAGTAAACACCCAAAGCATGGTTTTACATACGAAGTGAACTATGGGTTTGTTCCAAATACTGTCTCGGGCGATGGCGAAGAATTAGATGCATATATCTTGGGTGTGGATGCACCATTGGCAACATTTACTGGCAGATGTATCGCGATTATTCATCGTACGAATGATAACGATGATAAATTGGTTGTCGTGCCAGATGGTCAAAAACTTACAAACGAATACATAGAGCAAAAAACCGCCTTTCAAGAACAATGGTTTAAACATACAATTATTCGGTAATATTATGGATAATCGTTGGACTTTTGATAATGATGAATTATTTGATTTAGTTGCGTGTGGCAAAAAACGCGGCACATGTTCTTTGTATGATGGTAACGACCAATTATCAAAAGTTGGTGATATCAACATAATTTATAATTCACGCAATCAAGAAATAAAAATCAAAATAACAAAAGTTCGTAAATGCCGTTTTTGTGATGTCGATGAAAACTGGGCAAAGACAGAGGGGGAGGGGGATTTATCGTTGCAATATTGGCAACGTGTCCATAAAGAATTTTTTTGCAACATCAAACCAGATTTTTTCGATACCGATATGCTGGAATTAGATGAATTTGAGACGATTTAGAATTCTACCAATTTTACATAATATTCAATGGCATCATAATCAACATTTCCCAGTTTTTCTTTGATAAAATTGTAAAATGGTTGCAAAGCAACATTTCCGTAGTTTCGTTTGATAGATTTAGCGGTTACGGCTATATCAAACCAAATATCAGAAACACCACAATCAGAAACATCTATAAACCCAGTAAGGTTATCTTTATTGCCAAAGATGTTTGGTAAACTGGTATCCCCATGTGAAAAACATAAATGTTCATGTGGTTGGTTTTCAACAAGGTATTTATACAAACCAAACATTCCACCGTGTTGTTCCAAAAATTCCGGTCTGATATCTTCGGGGTTGATTAAATTATTATCCAACTTGTTTTTTATTTGCTTTAATTTATTTTTTGGGCTTTCATCAAAAGGACAATCGTTGATGTCAACAGACCAAAGCATTTCAAATGCCTTTTGAATAACCTTTAACCCATCTTGCCAATTTTGCATAGATTGCGGGGCGCAAACGATTTCGCCATTCAGTGTGCGCGTTAACAGGTAATATTTGCTGGCTTGTTCTGTGTAAGATATAATTTCGGGTACCAGCAATTTTTTATGCAACCATTGTAATTTTTCATATTCTGATTTTATGCCAGGATTATCAGAATATTTAAGGAAATAAACCCCATCAGGTTTTGTTATTTTTATAACTTTGTCCCCAGAACATCCGATACCAATTTGTTGTAAATCGGCACTTTGAATAAAGTTACTCAAGTGTTCAGTTAAAATAATATTTTTTTGCATAATAAGTCCTTTCTATCGTGCACGTTTTATTTCCATACCAACAACTTGTTCACGGGCTAATTCTTCGCTGGATACAAACTTAGTAATTGTATCCACAAGTTCGTTTATATCTTTAAAACCAGAACGTTTTATATCAATCTTTTTAAATAAAGATTCAAAATCAGGTGCAATATGCATATTCAAAACTTCACAGATAATAGATTGGTCTGGATTTTCTGCATCAAACAGCAAGAATTTGTCCCCGGTTTTCATCTTTTTACGTTTTTCATCGTAGGCGCGTAATTCAATATCTTTCGCCCCTGATTTTATCAATTCAAAATACTTATGCCGAACGCTCATAGTGAACTGATATGGGATATTTGTTATGGCGAACATGGGGATCGATTCGTTGTGTAAAAAATTATATTTTGGTTTTTTTTGTTTGGTTTTTCAGGTGTGTTTTCTATTAATAATTGTATTTATTGACTGTGTTCTCGAATATTGTTAAAATAAAAAATATCTTTAACCAAGGAGGTTTTTCATGACACACAGTGAATTATGGGGTGGAATTTGTAATCTGGCGGACAGTTTTCATATATCTTGTTCGCGTTTGGCAAAAATATCTGGGCTGGACCCAACGACTTTTAATCGCAGCAAATACAGCACGCGTTGTGGCCAGCCACGTTGGCTTAGCACATCAAGTTTGGCATGTGTTTTGGATGCGACAGGATTGACATTGGCACAGTTTGCGGAATATTTGCCGTCAGATACACATGAGCACCCAAAATATAATCACTTTCCCAAAGATAAATCTTGATATGTTGTGCCCCCCCTCCGGTGGAGGGGAATAAAAAAGTTCTCCTCCGTTGGAGGAGTACCGGCAGAGCCGGGGGGGGTGATAGTAATCACTTTCTCCCTCGGTACACAATAAAAAAATAAACCGCCCGATTGGGCGGTGTTTTTTACATTATCTTTGGTACTGATTATATGACGCATATTTCTTGCGACCATATATCGCCGCGCCAGTGATACCGGCGCCAATCAAAATACCTTTTGCGGTTTTACCGCGTTTTTCACTGCGTTCCGCCTGTTTTTGTTTTGCGGTTTCCAGCGCTGTTTTTCCCGAATTTGCTTGGTTGTGCGCCAACGATTGTTCCAGATAATGGACGGCCTTGTTATATTTGCCCAATTCTGTATAAGCAATACCGATGTTATAATTCGCAGCACCTTTTTGTTTATCGGTTTCTGCCAATTTTAATGCCGATTTTCCTGCTTTTAATGCCTTGTCATAATCACCATTTTTATATGCGGTATATGATGTATCATTTTGCGCATTACAAGAATATTGTTGTCTTATTTGTTCAAACAAAACAAAGTATGTATCTTGTACAGGTGCGTCAAACGTGGCCTTTTCTATGCTTTTTATTATTTCAGGGTTTGCAGAATTTATTATCTGACGCACAGTTTTGTTTGTATTAGGTTTACCTTCTTTTGTGACAGGATTTTTTATCCACTCTTTAAACTTTTTTAAACCTTCAGGGTTGACAGTAGCACTGCCATCTTTATTTGTTTTGAAGAAAACGGATTTATCCTTGCCAACCAAACACCAAAATTCATACATGCTTTTAATTGGTAAATCTAGTAAATCTTTGTATGTGATATTGCCCATGGCTATCTGCCCTTGTAACCAACGACGCCAGTAAATACCACCTTTTTCAGCACAAAAATTACCAAGAGTATTCGCCCAATCTTCAGCAGTCCCACCATTTAAAGCATTGTAAAAACTATAATTACCTTTAATAGGGTATTCAGCAAATATTGCTTTTACTTGTTCTGCATTAACAGTATCTCCGTACATTTCATATAAATCACGCAGTTTTTGGTTGCGATTACAATGAGTTGTACTATTTTTATCTTCTATGCATGATGTATAAGCATTATACATAACATCTGCCAATCCCAATGCTTTTTCTTTTGTGTCGATACACAAACCGTCTATCCCGATTTCATAGCACCACATGAAATAATATGTTTCTACATTTTCATAAAAGTCCGCAGATTTTTCGTATGCTTCTTTAACTGTGATATGACGAGTTTTTCCTGTGACAGGTTTGCCGTCCAATTGCGTTATACCAAATCCATGTGTCCATTTATCTTGTTTTCCGTTATTCAATTTTTTGCTGTGTGGTTTGCATAAACCTTTATCATCAAATTCAGCACCTTCTGCCAAAATTGTTTCTACCATTAACTGAGGTGTTAATTGTTGCATACGTTTTTTAAAATCGCCATATGTGGCATCTTTCTGCTTTTTGGCTTTTATTTCTGTCTCATCTTCTTTTGAATCTTTGTTTTTTGAAGAACAGCTGGACGCACCGAAAGTAAGTCCGCCAACCAACATTGTTCCCAATAAAAATTTTTCCAGTTTTGCCATGTTTTGCCTCTTTTTTATCTTTATATATATGTATAGCACGAAAAACATAATTGTCAAGTGTTTGCTGGTTTTACTGATATAATCAATACGGTGTGAAATTATACAAGGCATGCAAGAAAAAATAAGAAATGATTTATTCTGTTTTCGGGATGAAAAATTTGCAAGTTTTAATGCAAAACTGTTGCCGAATGTTGCGCCAGAAACGATTTTGGGTATAAAAACCCCTGTGTTGCGTAAATATGCTAAAAAGATGCAAAAAAGGCGTAATAAAGCCAAATATGAGGTTCTT
>JAKSTD010000057.1 GCA_024402755.1 Alphaproteobacteria bacterium | reverse complement strand
CAAACATCCTGCACATATGACGGCGCGTTAACACCGCCCGCAACAATCCCAACGAAAACAGGTTATACATTTAAGGGGTGGAAGATTCGTGGTGTCCCGGATGGATATACAAGATTGGAATATATTCAATCATCTGGGACACAGTATGTCAATACAGGGTATGTGCCGGGCGAAACAGATAGTATAGAAGTTGATTATGAATTAACCAATTTAAATGCGATTGGTGATAAATTTATCATAGCGCAAAAATCTGGAACTTCTGGGGGGCAGATGTGGGTAGAAACCTATGGTAGTGATAATCGATGGTATGTGCGTTATGGGTCAGGTGCCTCTGTTAACACGACATTTAATAGTTCGCAGACCAGTGGCACATTTATAGTGAAAAAGAAAAGTTTTACTGTCAACGGAACAGAAATTTTACAACCAAAATATACCAGTATGAACCCGAATCCCTTGACAATATTTGGTCGTGTTAATTCAAACAATACTTTTAGTGGTGCATATATAAAAATCAGCGAAGTTCGTATTAAAAAATCCAACGGAGACATACAGAAAAAATATGTTCCGTGCAAACAAAATTCTGATAATACGTTGGGGATGTGTGAAATAATTGGCAGGAACTTCTTTACCAATGCGGGGACAGGAACATTTACTGCGGGACCGGTGGTTCAATAAAAAAACCGGCATTTGCCGGTTTTTATCTTATTTACGCAGACCCAATTTTTTAATCAGTTCTTCGTATTCAGAAACATTGCGTTTTTTGATGTATGCCAATAATTTCTTGCGGCGATTAACCATCAACAACAACCCGCGTTTCGAATGTTCGTCTTTGTGGTTGTTTTTCATGTGTTCTGTTAAATTGCGAATGCGTTCTGTTAAAACTGCAACCTGGGATGCAGCAGAACCACCATTATCTTTTTCGCTGGTTTTAAAAGCAGCAACCAATTCGCTTTTCTTTTCTTTTGTTATGGACATTGTTTAATCCTTTTTATTTTACATTGTTCTTTTTGGATGCAAGGTTTTGTTGTTTATGCGCCCTATTCCAATAAATTTATTACCAGAATAAACACGAACAAACCCATCCCCTGAATCGACCGTGATAAATCCACCATTTTTATAAAGTTTGGTATCTTTATCGTTCAAATTGATTACCGGAATGTCCCCCAGTGCACAATCTGATGACATCAAATATTTCATGACATCGCGCCCATTATTAACCAGAATTTAAAAAAAATCAAGTGTAACGGCATTTTTTATATCAAATCCGTTTGTTAATGTGCGCCGTATATATGTTGTTGTTGCAATCGCACCACACATTTTTGCAATATCTCGCACGAGCGAGCGAACATAAGTCCCGCGCGAACAAACCACGCGAAAGTTGTATTCCGCCCCGTTTTTCCCGTCGTATACAAGTTCATATATTTTTATTGGTCTGGGTTTTAATTCGACATCTGCCCCACCCCGCGCCAGTTCGTATGCGCGCTTTCCGTTCACGTGCACCGCGGAAAAGACCGGTGGAATTTGTTCAAGGGTTTGTTCAATTTTTTTGCATGCTTGGTCTATATCTTGTTTGTTTGGAATAAAATCATTAGTGTTTATTATTTTACCAGTTATATCCAAAGAATCTGTTTCAATTCCAAAGCGCAGACCAAACAAATATTCTTTTTGGTTTTCATTTGTTTCTTCAATATATGGAATCATTTTTGTGGCATTCCCAATCGCAATCGGTAAAACACCAGTCGCCATTGGATCCAATGTGCCAATATGTCCAAACTTTTTTTCACCAAATATTTTTGCAACGCGACCCCCAGCAGTTCTGCTGTATACACCACTTTCTTTGTCCAAGATTATTATTCCGTCCATTTTTATCCAAACAATGATAATTGTGATTTAGTTTTCGGTTCTTCAACCACCGGTTTCACAGACGTTTTTTCAATTTTCGTTTGAAACGGTTGCGTGTTTTTGTCCCCGGATTCCAGATTTGATAAAACTTGTTCTGCGCGTTCAACGATTTTTTCAGGCATACCTGCCATTTTTGCAACTGCAATCCCGTATGAGCGATTCGCAACCCCAGATATAATTTTATGCAAAAATATTATATCATTATTGTGTTCACGAACATCAATCGTTAAACATGATACATTGTTCAGGTTTTCACTGTCTACCAATCGTGTTAATTCATGATAATGCGTTGCAAATAATGTCCGTGGACATAATGTATTAAGGTATTCTAATACGGCCTGGGCAATAGCCATGCCATCAAAAGTAGATGTTCCCCGCCCTATTTCATCAAATATTATGAATGACTTTTTTGTCGCACGATTTAAAATGTTTGCTGTTTCAACCATTTCTACCATAAAAGTAGATTGACCCGCCGCTAAATTATCTGAAGCGCCAACACGGGAAAATAATTGGTCGCAAATTCCAATCGTGGCTTCGTTTGCTGGGACAAACGAACCAAGATGTGCCAAAACTACTAAAATCGCATTCTGGCGCAAGTATGTCGATTTACCAGCCATATTAGGTCCGGTTAATAGTGCCACAGTTTTTTCGTTTAAATCGCAATCGTTTTTAACAAAGTTTCCACCATTGTGACGAAGAACATATTCAATAACCGGGTGTTGCCCACCAACAATATCAAACTCATTTGTTTCCGTAATCGTTGGACGAACCCAAGAATAAAAATCTGCACATTCAGCCAAGGATAACCAAACATCCATATCGGCAATCAAATCTGCTGTATCAATCAAATCGGTTGATATATTACGAATTTTTTCAATTAACTTTTCGATGATTTCGTTTTCTATGGCGGCTGCTTTTTCTGAAGCACTGCGAATATCATTGTCCAAATCAATTAATTTTGGTGTTGTGAAACGCATGTTGCCTGCCATGGTTTGACGATGTATAAACCCAGAATCTGGCGCCATTAACACATCTGCCTTGGTAGATGTAACCTCAATAAAATAACCTAAGACATTGTTATATTTTATTTTGAGATTGCTGATATTTGTTTGGTTTATGTATTCTGCTTGCAATTTTGCGATTGTTTCAATCGCGCCACTGGATAAATCACGCATATTGTCCAAAGATATATCAAATCCGCGTTTAATTACATTTCCATCCCTGAAAAACGATGGTAAATCTTCGTTTAATGCGCGCACAAATTCTTCTGTCAAAGCATCATGTGTATCAATGTTTGCAAATTTTTCAGCCAAACCAGCATCTAACTTTTGACCGACATTTTTCACAGAATCAAGTATGGATAAAAATTCAAAAACATTTCGCATATCACGCGGTGTACCGCGCCCAGAAAGTAAACGAGAAACGGCACGATTAACATCAGGTGTGCGCGATAAAACACCGTTTATTTCTGCCATCAAAGAATGATTTTTTAACAAATGTCCAATATGTGATTGTCGCGATAAAATCACATCTTTATCCCCTGGCAGTATTCTTAAATAAGAACGCAATTTACGTGCGCGAACGGCGGTTTTTGTTCGGTCTATTACATCCAGTAAACATGTTCCGCCATCATTCATTGGCGCATCTATTTCCAAACTTTTCCAAGTTGATGAATCAATCAGTAGTTGCCGCCCAGATTTAAATTCGTATGGCGCACGAAAAGATACATTTGCACCCCGTTGTGTATTGAATAAATATCCCGCCAATAAACGTATCGCGGAAACATCGGCTGTGTTGTCGGAACGAACATTTCCGCCGAATACATGCGATACAATAACATTTATATCAGAACGCAAATAAAGTTTTTCATAAACGGGTGTGGTTTTGTATACTTCGCGTAAATTTTTAATTATTTGATTTTCAGCCGTTTGTTCTGGATAGATAATTTCTGCTGGGTTTATGCGGGGCATATCATCAAAAATACAATCTGATTCACCAATAAAAAATTCGCCTGTTGAAATATCACAGCCAGCAATATCAAATCTTGCCCCGGAAAGCGGCACAACAGAAACCAAAAAATTCGATTTGTTTGGTATTAATAAATTTTCATCAGTCAAAGTTCCAGGTGTCAAAACACGAACAACTTTTCTTTCAATAAATTTGTGACCGCGTTGTTTTGCTTGTTGCGGGCTTTCCATTTGTTCGACCAGTGCAACTTTGAATCCTGCACGAACCAATCTGCCGAAATAGTTATCTGCTGCATGCCACGGAATCCCACACATAGGGACATCTGCACCAAAACCATCTGTTCCGCGTCTGGTTAAAACCAAACTTAATATTTCACTAACTGTTTTTGCATCTTCAAAAAATGCCTCGTAAAAATCACCAAGACGAAATAGTAAAAGCGCATCTGGATTTTCCGCCTTCATATCAACATATTGTTGCATCACAGGCGTTAATTTAGAT
>JAKSTD010000056.1 GCA_024402755.1 Alphaproteobacteria bacterium | reverse complement strand
TCCCATACCAATTTCAACCAATGTCCCGACCATATTTCGAACCTGGTGATGCAGGAAAGAACGCGCAGAAAATTCAAAAATTATTTCGTCCCCGTTTCGTGTTATATTAACATAATCCAAAGTTTTTATTGGTGATTTTGCCTGGCACTGAGTGGCACGAAAAGATGTAAAATCATGTTTTCCAATCAACTTTTGCGCCGCGGCACGCATGGCATCAATATTTAATTTTTGTGGCACCCACCAAACACGATTTTTATTTAAAACAACTGGCGCAGAACGATTTAATACGATATATTTATAATGCCGCCCGATACAAGAAAAACGCGCATGGAAATCGTCACTTACTTTTTCACAACATAATACGGCAACAGGTTTATCGGTTAAATAAAAATTCATGGCATGCATAACTGTTTCTGGTGATTGTTCGCGTTCCAAATCAAAATGCGCAATCATAGAAATCGCATGAACACCGGCATCAGTACGACCGGCAGAATACACTTCTGTTTTTTCACCACAAAATTTAAATATCGCGTCTTGAACCAGCGATTGCACAGACGGACCCTGGGCATTTTCTTGCCACCCGATTAAATTGGTCCCGTCGTATTCAAGATTTATTTTGAAACGCGTCATTTATTCCCCATATCTTATTTCCATACCATGCAGTCCATTTACAAAACTTTTCCAATCCATTGGTTTTTTTCCGCTTGGCTGAATTTTTAATATTCTCAATTCACCGTTTTCAATTTTCGTTTCCAAGATTTTTACATCAATACCGTTTATTTTTGTTCGACCACAACCAAGAGCTCTTATTTGATTATGAATTTGTTGTGCAGATTTTTTCCAATCTATGATTTCATCTGTGCCTTCAAATTTACGCGTAAAGGTCGGCTTCCCAGATTGGGGTATTGGCGGATATTGATTTGGATTTTTCAAATATTCGTTCAACATCTCTATCGCGATTTTTGATACTTTGTTTTCCATATCTTCATTTGTATCATTTTCGTCAATCACTATATTTTTGCGCATATAAACATCACCAGCATCCAATTCGGCAACCACTTTCATCAAACAAACATCCATATTTTTATCACCGTTCAAAATCGCGGTCCTGATTGGTGACGGCCCACGATATTTTGGCAAGGATGAGGGATGAATATTTATACACTTTGCGCTATTCAAAACATTATCGCGCAAAATCACACCATAAGATATTACAACAATCATGTCCGGTTTTGTGGCAATAGTTTCAAATTCTTTGATTGATGTATAAATTGGCAATTTTTTTTGTTCTGCCCAAAAATGCACTGGCGATGGGGTCAAAATATGTTTTCGTCCCGTCGGCTTTGGTGCGCGAGTAAAGACCGCGATAACATCGTGTTTATTTGCCAAATCATCAAACACAGGCACAACAAAATCATTTGTCCCCATCAATATTAATTTCATTTATGCCCCCGATTAACCTTGCGCATGAGCATTTCACGTTTTACCCCAGATAAATAGTCGATGAACAAAACACCATCCAAATGGTCTGTTTCGTGTTGAACAATGCGCGCGATTGTTCCCGCCATCTCGGCAGATTTTTTATCGCCGTTTTCATCCGTCCATTCAACCACAACAGATTTCGGGCGGCGAACATGCGCATATACTGGCAATCCGTCTGCCCCCAGAACGGACAAGCAACCCTCTTCCATTAAACAGGTATCTTCGCTTTTTGATAAAACACGTGGATTTATCATGCGATATATTTCGTTTGTGTCTGGATTCATCATTACCAAGAATCTTTGTGTGATACCAACCTGGGGGGCAGCAAGTCCAACCCCATTTTGTGATTCCATCATTTTAACCATTTCGTTCATGGTGTTTAATAACTCTGGTGTTATGTTTGCCACAGGCACACATTTTTCACGCAAAATCAAATCACCACAAAGTTTCATTTGCAACATTTATAAAACCCTTTTATAATCGTGTGTATAGGATTGTAGCAAAGGATTTTCAAATGACAACTTATATTTTCATTGTTTTGACGGTAATCGTGTTTTTATTGCTGGTTCTAATTTTTCGCAAGCCAAACATTGATATATCCGCTCTGCACGAAGATAACGCAAGGTTGCGGGAAAGGTTGGCGGAAAGATTGGGAATGCTATCACAAAATGCCATAGAATTGAAAAACATTAGTTCTGATATTGCTAATTTCAAAGATATTTTGATGGGGAACAAACAGGCGCGTGGGACTTTTGGCGAAAGACAACTGGCTGATTTAGTTGCAGATATTATGCCACCTGAAACCTACGCATTCCAAAGTGTTTTATCAACCGGGGTGCGTCCAGATTGCATAATCCGCCTGCCCTATCCGCCAGGGGATATGATTATCGACAGCAAATTCCCATTGGAAAGTTATAATCGCATTTTACAAAACTCAAATGACATTGGCGCAAGCAAACAATTTGAATTGGATGTCAGGAAACATATAGATGCTATTGCTGAAAAATACATTATTCCCGGAATCACCGCAGAAAGTGCGATGATGTTTATTGCATCTGAATCTATATTTGAAAAATTGCACAGCGATTTTCCAAACACGATTGAATATGCAGCGCATAAGAAAGTATTCATCGTATCCCCGGCAACACTTTGGGCGACATTAAACACAATTCGCGCAGTGTTATCCGATATAAAAATCAAACGGGTTGCAACAAAAATAAAACGCGAACTAGATTTATTATTGACCGACCTTTCGCGCCTTAACGACCGCACAACACGCGTGGCACAACATTTTAATTCTGCGCAAACCGATATTGAGCAAATACAAACTTCGATTGCAAAGATAAGTCCGCGTGCAGAAAAATTACGTGATATGGATTTTGGCGAAGATTAGTAAACTAGCAAAGACAGATAAACATCTGCGTTTGCTTATGCAACCATATTATATTGAGAACATAAATAAAATACATACCACGAGAAATATGCTAAAACACACCAATTAATGGCAGTCCCAACGGGAATTGAACCCGTGTTACCGGAATGAGAATCCGATGTCCTGACCGCTAGACGATGGGACCATGATTTTCCTGTATTTTATATGCGTCTTTACCGTTTTGCAATAAAAATTATCTGACTTTTCTCTTGTTGTTTTTTATGTTTAAAAATGATATAATGATGGGCAAGAGAGATTTGTATCATGAAATCAAAAGTATCATTTTGTATTCTTGCCGTGGTTGCTTGTTTTAGCGCAAATGCCCAAGATGTTGAATTGGACAATGCGTTGCGAGAAACATATATGAACTGTGTTGGTATTGATGATGCCCTGCATGATATGAAAGTCAAAGCTGGTACCAACACCGCAGTAACCGGTGTTGGAACAGGACTGGGGATTGGCGCAGTTGCCACAGGTATCGCAAAAGCAAAAGTCGATGCAAATATTGAGCAAAAATACAAGACGATGGAAAATTGGACTTATGGCGCATCTGCACATACACAGGTTGCCAGCGGGGAAGATTGGTTGAACGAGTTTAAAAATTCATTAAATTATAAAAACAATCAACAAGACCCAGAAATTATTAGATTAACGCAAAAAAGTAAAAAATTGGGAAATTGGCGCACAGGTTTACTGGTTGGTAATACTGCGACTAATATAGCTGGGGCTGCACTTGCCGGAACAAACAAAGTAGAAAAATCTTTGGAAGAACAAATAGATAATTGTAAATCTTCTGTAAAAAATTTAAAAAAAGAAATAACTCGCGCTAAATTTGATGGCATGGATGTAAGTGAAGCAAAAGAAATAGCAGATATTTGCGGCGAATTTGAATATGTAGATTCAAGCAAGATAAATACCCGCGCAACTGGCGGGATGACTTCGTCTATTGTTGGTGCCAGTACAGGTGTGGTTGGAACAATAACCAGCGCGTTGGTAAATTCAAACAGAATACGAAATGACGACAGCGAAAGCGGTCAGAAAAAAGAAAAAACTTTGAACACCTCGGCAAATGTTTTAGCAGCAGGCGCTACTGTCGCCAGCGCAACTGCTACTGTGTTTAACGCCGCCCAAATCAAAGCAATAAAAGATATTGCACAAGTCGCTTCAGCATGCACGGGGGTATTAAAATGAGTTCATTTCGTTTAATATTATCACTAGTATTTACGATGTTTTTCATCATTCCTGCCAGTGCAGATGACAATTTGACTTATGTGGCACCAGAAACAGCACGCGCAGCGATAGAAAAACACTTTGGAGCAGAGGATGCTGCGGTTTTGTCTGATGTAATGGACGCATATAATGAAATGCTGTCTCAAAACGATGGTTTTGTTTCTATTGATGGTGTTATGCACGTTTGCGATGTTGCTTTTGATAATTCATCCACCACAACCTCTCAAGGTGAATTCGCAGAAAAATGTGTAAATTTTGCTACAGATTTGGTTTCAGAACAAACATCGACAACGAATAATTGCCCTTACACCGTGACCAAGGTTA
>JAKSTD010000055.1 GCA_024402755.1 Alphaproteobacteria bacterium | reverse complement strand
AAAGCAGGGCGATTATGGATAAAAACACAAAGAACCCGGCTTCTAAGGCATGTCCAGAAACTTGGGCGATTGTAATGAATGACCCCAGTTGTTTGGAAGACCTTTCGCCAGTTATAATTTGTTTTAACACAATAACCAAAGTTTTCGATTGGTGATATGTTTCACGCAATCCAGAATACATTGCGCCAAAAAATCCTTTTTTGCGGAACATGGTTTTGCTGCCATCCGCAATTAATCCCCATCTTTCCGCGGGTTGTAAAGTTACATTTATTAATTTATTTTTGCGTGCTAATAAAACGTTCGCATCGTGTTTATCTGCCAATTCTTTTGCGATAATCAATTCGCCCCAGTTTTCAATATTTGCATTATCTATCTTCATTATTACATCACCAGCGCGAACCCCCGCTTTGAAAGCGACACTGTCACGGACAACCTGACCAATCACGGGTAATTGAATTGTGCGCGGTCTAAACATAAAATCAGCAGAATAAATAACCCATGCCAGCATAAAATTCATAAATACCCCGGCGGCGATAATTATAAATTGTTTCCATGCAGGAACAGACAAATAATGTCCAATCTTTTTTTGTTTTGGTAATTCCTGATACTTTTTGCGGTTGAACATGTCTTCTTGACCATATATGGAAACATATCCGCCCAATGGCAAATAGCACAATTTCCATACAGTGTTATGTTTGTCGTGCCATTTTAACAGCGCTGGCCCAAACCCAATAGAAAAAGCATCAACACGCACACCTGCCCAACGCGCAGCCATAAAATGTTCTGCTTCGTGGACGAATACCACAATCCCAAGAACTATTAACAAAGCGATTATTGTCAAAAGTGTATGCATGTTTTATCCTTTAATCCCTTATAAAAATGAAAAACCAAATAAAAGGCAACACATAAATCCAACCATCAAACCTGTCAAGTATTCCGCCATGCCCAGGTAATATATTGCTGAAATCTTTGATGCCAAGACATCTCTTGATGAAACTAGCGGTCAAATCCCCGTATTGGGAAAGCAAGGCGATTGTGCAACCAAACAAAACAGCGAAAAAAGCATCTTCACCAAACGGTTTGAAATAAAGGAAAAATATTACAGACATAGCCGTCCCGCAAAGAATACCGCCAATTTGTCCAGACCATGTTTTGTGTGCAGATAATCTTTCCCACATTTTGTCGCCACCAAAAATTAACCCGAATAACCATCCGCCAACATCTGTGCCAGCAATGATTAACAACAACCATAACATAATCCATGGATGTTTACCAACAAAGTAAGCAGAAACAAGCATCAAAAACAACATCAATGTAAATGTTATGAAATATCCAAAATGTTTATTAAATATTTCCGAACTGACAGATTTTAAACATTTTATCATCTCGTAAATTGCGCCGATTGCGATTGCAACACTGACCCAGCGAACAACGTGCCATGCTGGGAACCACGACTGCAACGCGATTATGCCAACCAGTGCCAGTATCATTACACCAGCAGATATAATACGCAAAACAGTGTTAGATAATTTATTTACTTTCATTTTTGTTTCCCCGAATAGTTTTTCTTTTTACCACCACCAAAACGACGATCGCGTTTTTGGTATTCTTTTAAGATATGTTGCCATAATTTTTCAGATTTGACCAATTCTGGCCAGTGTTCTGGTATAAACAACAATTCCGCGTATGCCAATTTCCAAAGCAAGAAATTAGAAATTCTATTTTCATTACTTGTGCGAACCATTAAATCAATCGGCAATAAATCGCCTGTATCCATATATGTTTCAAATGTTTCACGTGTCACAGGTTTGCCATCTTTGATTGCAGCATTAACAGCACGAACGATTTCATCTTGTCCACCATAATTCAATGCAAATACAACTGTTCCATTTGTGTTTTCTGCGGATTTTTCTTCCAATTCATCACAAAGTTTTGCCAGTTTTTCCGGTAATCTTTCGCGTGAACCGATAACACGATAGCGCAAATTCTTTTCCATTGCGTTTTTCATATTTTTACTTAATTCGCTGTAAAACAAATCCATCAAGAAATTAACTTCCTCTTCGGTGCGATTCCAATTTTCTGTTGAAAAAATATAGAAAGTGATTGTTGTTACACCACGTTTCAAAAACCAATCAACCAGGTTTTCAAAATTTGCGATTCCTGCGCGATGCCCCTCTAGTGGTGGCAGACCGTGATTTTCCGCCCATCTGCGATTTCCGTCACATATAAAAGCGATATGTTGCGGAATTTTTGTTAATTTCATTTCGTTTTTATGTTTCTTGAAAATTTTGAACATGTGTGCCACCTTTCAATATAAAATGTTAAGTTTTATATAATGTTATTTTTGATTTACACAGACATAATATCTGCTTCTTTTTGTTTAAGCATCGCATCAACTTCTGTTGCGCGTTTATCAAAAACCTTTTGAATATCTTCTTCGTATTTGTGTTGGTCGTCTTCGGAAATTTCTTTATCTGTGACGGCGCGTTTAATCTTCGACATGGCATCTTGACGAATATTACGGATAGATATTTTTGCTTCTTCTGCGTATTTTCCCGCCACTTTGGTTAATTCGCGTCTGCGTTCTTCTGTTAATGGCGGCATGTTCAAACGAATAACCCCGCCAGCAGTCATGGGATTTAACCCCAGACCAGAATCGCGAATCGCTTTTTCAACAACACCCGCATTTGTTATGTCCCAAACTGTCCCGGTCACGGTCTGGTTATCAGGGGTTGATACAGTTGCCAGTTGATTTAACGGCATATCGGAACCGTATGCGGGAACCCGCACACCATCCAGTAAATGCACGGATGCGCGCCCTGTACGCAATCCTGCGAATTCATTTTGTAATACCTCTAATGTCTGGGCTGTCTTTTGTTCTGCTTCCAATTTTAATGACGTATAATCCATAAAAAACTCCTTCAAAAAATATACCTTAACTAAAAGATTAGCAAAATGATTTGACTTTTTGCAAGAAGAAATATAAAATAACTTCCTGCCCGGGGTTGTAGCTCAGTTGGTAGAGCACTTGCATGGCATGCAAGGGGTCGTCAGTTCGAGTCTGATCAGCTCCACCAAAAAGTTATGGCGGGTGTAGCTCAGTTGGTTAGAGCGTCGGTTTGTGGTACCGAATGTCGCCAGTTCGAATCTGGTCACCCGCCCCATTGTTGCAATTCGGTCAAACTTTGCATTTCCGAAAATGGAAAATTCAAGCAATATCCGATATTTACACCATCAAATTCCATGGTTCGAATCACCAGTTTCAAAATATCAGACCGTGACCGGACATTCGAACTTTTAACAAAAAGATTGCCCGCCGAATTAGCAAGATTTAATAAATTTACCACAGTTTGATTAAACGCATCATCCGCTGTTCTGTGGGCATTTAACGCATTTTTGATTTCATTTGCGTGCGCGGTTAATTGTTCGAATTTTGCGCTGTAAGCGTCTTGGGTAATTTTTTTATCAATCAACAAATCCAATAAACCATTGATCCGGTTTTGGGTTACATCCAAATCATCGCGCAGGCGGATAATTTCGGATTTATGCCAATCGCGTTCGCTATGTTTGGTTGTTTTTAATATTTCCATTGCATACGTCAAACATTCGGGGGTTGGTTTTATTGAATCCAAAATCTGGGCGACCTGGGCATCAATTTCCGATATTTGGGTATATTTACGTTTCCCATCCGGTGTATATGAAACCAAATATAGCCGACCTTTGTGGGTTTCAATTTGGCACAGGCGGCCAGAATTAACACATTTAATTAAACCCCGATACGGCGAATCTATTTTTTGTTTCTTTGGACGAATTGCGGCGCGCCCACACATAATTGCATGACATTGTTCCCATAATTCGCGTGAAATAATCGGTTGATAGCGCAGCGGGTATATTTTGCCATTGCGTTCATATTCGCCATAATAAAAGCGATTTGATAATACATATTGGACTTTGTTGCCATCAAGGCGTTTACCAAATCGGGCGGTTCGTAGCCCCCATTCATTATTTGCCATTCGTGCGATGGTTTTGAATGATTTTCCGCCATGGGCGTATGTTTCAAACATTTTTACAACATAGGGGGCGGTAATTTCGTCTGGTATAATATCTGCACCAGTAGCCGTACGGATATTTTTATAACCCAATGGCGCATGTCCCGATATTTCGCCATTTGCATATTTGTGACCAATAGACCGTTTGACATTTTCGGACAATGACAATACGTATGAATGCGCCGCCAAAACCGCAAATTCCCACCGCATAATATCTTGGGATGATGCCGAATTGCTTATAATCAAATTTTCGCGATAAAAATGTAATTCAATGTTTTTCTTTTTACGCAATTCATCCAACATACCAATTTCGGAAAATGTGCGTTGGACACGATCAACCGCGTCCGCAATCAAACAGGTTGGTGCGCTGGTATGTTTGAGATATTTGATACAATCATGAAATCCGCGGCGATTTCCACGACAAGAACTTTCGGTTAAAACGAATGT
>JAKSTD010000054.1 GCA_024402755.1 Alphaproteobacteria bacterium | reverse complement strand
AGGCGAATTAGCACATAATTTACAAAAGAAACTTAAACAACCTGCACAAATATATATTGACCGCGGGAAAAGATTATTATTTGTGGACATACCAACACAGAACAATAAAATTGTAACCTTTGGGACATCTATGCACCGTATCTATTCGACCAGTGCCGAAGTATTTTTAATATGGGTTTTTGGGGCTATTATAATAGTATCTATATTAATCACACCTTTTGTAATTCTTCATACGCGCAGCATAAAACGCATTGCAAGAGCGGCAAATAAATTTGGGCGCGGGATGGATGTTCCTGAATTTAAACCAAGCGGTTCTTCTGAAATTCGCGAGGCCGCTGCCGCCATGATAACGATGAAGGAAAGATTAAAACGTTTTAACAAGTCACGAACTGACGTGTTAAACGCGGTCGGCCATGATTTAAATACACCTTTGACCCGTATGCGCCTGGGGATAGATTCAGATTCTGTTTCAAAAGAAGAACTTTTGCGTAACATTGACAGAATGACCGAAATGGTTAATGGGTATTTGACTTTTGCCCGCGGCGAAATGCCAGAAATAGAACAAACTGTTGAATTACCTGCGATGTTGACAAGAATCGCTCGCGATGCTGCCACAAATAAAAAAATCATCCTTGATTTTCCTGAAACACCGGCTCAATTTTATGCGCGTCCAAATGCTTTGACCAGTGCTTTCACAAACATTATCGAAAACGCAGCACGATTTGCAAAAAAGAAACTTAAAATTACCGAAATTGATTCTGTCGATTCTTTGACCGTTACTATCGAAGATGATGGAATCGGTATTCCAGATGATAAAAAAGCATTGGCTCTGCAACCGTTTGTCCGCCTTGACGAATCAAGAAAGGAAACAACTGGTGGAACAGGGTTGGGACTTTCTATCGCACAAACGGCTATTGAAAATCATGGTGGCGAAATATTCTTGGAAGACAGTGAATTTGGCGGTTTGAAAGTCCGTGTAGTATTACCTTTATAAAAAATGGATATAATATGAATTTGTATAAATATGTGTCAGACAATATAAACAAGAAATTGGGCTTTAATGCGAATCTAGAAGTCCCAAAGAATCGTGATTTTGGGGATTTTTCTACAAACGCTGCAATGGTTAGCGCAAAAAAACTTGGCAAGAACCCGCGCGAATTAGCTAATGAAATTATGCCAAAATTACAAGAACTTGATTTTGTTGAAAATGTCTCTGTCGCAGGTCCTGGCTTTATTAACATAAAAATCAAAGACGATTTTATTTTGCAAAACGCAACTGCGCCTAAACCACTAAAAGCAGAAAAACCTTTGGTCATAGATATGGATTATGGTGCATATAATGTTGCAAAATCTTTACATATAGGACACTTTCGCACCTCTATTGTAGGTGACACATTAAACCGCATATTTAGATTTGTTGGTCATAAACCTATATCCTATAATCATATGGGAGATTGGGGGCGCTCAATGGGGCTGGTTATTGCATGGTTTCAAAAACTGCACCCAGATTGGCCTTTCTTCCAAGAAAATTTTGATTCAAACGGAGACTATTCGGCTTATACTGTGTCAGCAAAAGAATTGAATACATATTATCCGTCTGCTGCTACATTGGCTAAACAAGACGAAACATTCATGGAAAAAGCTCGTGTTATTACCGCAGAATTACAACGCGGACATCCTGGATATACAGCTCTTTATAATATGTATATGCCTATATCTTTGGCTTCTATGAACGACACAATTAAAAAATTGAATATTTTACCATTTGATAACGATTTAGGAGAAAAAAACGCCGCAAAATACGAAAACCAAGTCGAAAAGATTTTACGCAAAAAGAATCTGCTTGTCAAAAGCGATGGCGCAGAAGTTATTGTTGTCAAAAAGAAAGACGACACAGCCCCAATGCCACCAATGATGTTTCGTAATTCTCGTGGTGCTTGCCCATATGACGCAACAGATATTATGGCCATATATTATCGTAAAATTACCGACAACCCAGATAAAATCATTTATTTAACAGATTCTCGTCAATCTTTGCATTTTGAACAACTGTTCCGCGTTGCGGAGTTAGCTGATTTATTTCCCGCAAAAGATTTAGAACATATTGGATATGGCACAATAAACGGCAAAGATGGCAAACCGTTCAAAACACGTGACGGGAATGCTGCTGAATTGGATGATATTATTGAGTTGGTTAAAGAAGCAGTTGATATGCGCGTCCAAGAATCCGGCAAACAATTAGATAAAGACACTATTGACGCTATCGCATTGGCGGCTTTGAAATTCAACGATTTTATGCACAGCTTAAGTTCTGATTACATATTTGAACCAAATTCTGTCACCAGTTTTGAAGGAAAAACAGGACCTTATATATTATACACTGCAGTTCGTTTAAATTCTGTTTTAAAACGCGCAACTGGCAAAATTGTGCTACCAAACGGGTACACATTGACGTCCGAAGAACGCAATTTACTAATAGAAATTATGGATTTTGAACACACATTGTTGTCCGCATACGAAAATCGCGCAACTGATATGGTTGCGAATTATGCATATGATTTATGCCAGTTGGTCAATAATTTCTATCATAATTGTCCAATTTTGCGCGAAGATATTGACGACAAAACAAAAGCAGGGCGCCTTTATATCGCAAGACTGGCTTTTGACACATTGGCAACAGTTATTGATTTGATGGGCTTAAAAATTCCACAAGAAATGTAAATGCGCGGTAACATAATACCGTATTGATTTTTCTTGACTTTTGTGCGTATTTGCGCCACAATGTGTGCGTTATTTTTAACAAACATAAAAAAGGTAAAAACAATGACAACGACAAAATCGTTAAAAAAGTGCGAATTAGAAGCCAAATGGTATCTAATTGACGCAACAGATTGCACATTGGGTCGTTTGGCAGCATATACTGCTAATATCCTGCGTGGCAAAAACAAACCAACATGGACACCGAACATGGATTGTGGTGACCATGTTATTATTATCAATGCTGACAAGGTTGCCCTGACTGGACACAAAGCAGACAAGACAAAATTCTTTTGGCATTCACTTTGGACTGGCAGCACCAAGGAAAGAACATTGGGACAAATGAGAAACGAAAAACAAGAAAAATTGGTTACAAATGCTGTAAAACGCATGATGGGTCGTCGCACCGCTGTTGCATTGTCGAACAAACGTTTGACTAAATTGCACGTTTATGCAGGCGCACAACACAAACACAGCGCACAAAATCCTATTACTATTGATTTTGGTTCGTTAAATCGTAAAAACAAAAGGGGCGAATAATGACAGAAACAAAAAAGACAGCAACAAAAATCGCTGCAAAAACAACTACTAAAAAAACAGCCCCTGAAAAAAAAGCAACGACTACAAAAACCGCGAAACCAGCAACAAAAACAACTGCTGCGGCAAATGGCACATCTGTTGCCAGTGTAAAATTGTCTGGTTCTATTTACGCAACTGGTAAACGCAAAGATTCTGTTGCGCGTGTATATTTGACACCGGGCAAGGGCAACATTGTCATCAATGGCATTGCTATGAAAGACTATTTCAAACGTCCAGTTTTGCAAATGATTTTGGTGCAACCATTTGATGTTACAAAACGCGATGGCGCATACGATGTGGTTGCCATGGTTGCCGGCGGTGGCTTATCCGGTCAGGCAGGTGCTGTAAAACACGGTATTTCCAAGGCATTGGAAAAAGCAGAACCAGATTTACGCAAGGCATTAAAGGCCGCTGGATTCTTGACCCGCGACAGTCGTGTTGTTGAACGTAAACACTACGGTTACCACAAGGCCCGTCGTTCTACACAGTTCAGCAAACGTTAATTGGTTTGAATTGCTTGAAAAAAAACCACCGTTTTCGGTGGTTTTTCCTTTATCTTGAAGTGTCATCACAAACAAAATATCTTTGATTATTATATTCAATTATCATTTCTCGTGTTGTTCCCGAATTTATAGGACAATTGGTTAACCACATATTACCAAACAAATCTGGAACTCCATCATTATTTGTATCAAAATTTAATGACGGAGTTGTCCTTTTACCCTGACGAAGATATAATGAATCATTATCAACATGCAACAAACGTCCACACTGATTGACACTTGTCGATCCAACAAGAGACACATAAGAATTTGGGCAAACTGTTAAACCTTGAGCGGAAGTGCTGTAATCAAATGTTCCTCCACCGCAATAATTATTAGCCAAACAAATCTGACACGCCGAACTATTTGCCGGTAAATACTGTCCCGCATTACAAGTAACACTTATTATTGAACAGCCATTTGTACTGGTATTCGAACCAGCAGGTGTACCATCAATAGTATATCCAGTTATACAATTACAAGTGTTTAACATATTATTCAACGAAGTAACACTATTGATCCCACAAGCATAACAAGCATCATCATTACTAACATAATAATAGTTTTCATAACATCCTGATTTTCGTGCATAATATGTCGTCACTGATGGTGTAGTCGTTGGTCCGGGAATTGTGTTGGTTACAGGCGCACCAACAACACTAGACAC
>JAKSTD010000053.1 GCA_024402755.1 Alphaproteobacteria bacterium | reverse complement strand
ATGAACCAGTTTTTAACATTTGTTCGCAACAATCTCGCCAAAAGGGTATCCAGTGTTTGATTATGAATTGGTGTTTTTCTTTGTCAGATTTATTGATTTCTTTTTTTCCTATTAACAACAACACTTCACGTATAATAGCATCATAGTATCTGGTTAAAGACACTTTATTTATAAATTTAAGGTGTTCATTATAAACCGTTTGATTAGAGGCATAATCTCTAGTGAAGTATATATGCTTAAACCCTATATTCTTAAATTCATCTATTAAATCAAGTAGTTTTTCGCTATTCTTAACTCTTGAACGACTAGTTAACAAAGATTCAAATTTGGCAGAATGGTCGCTTTTTGACCATACAGGCTGTAGAGAATTCATAACATACCACTTTTTATCTTTGTTTGTGATAATGCGTGGGTTTTTAAGAACATTTGTTTTAATATAATTATTCCCCCAACTATTTAATGTAAACACGTTTACACAAGTATCATTATCACATCTGTTGCGTATTTCGTTTGCTGCGTTTTTAGTGAACGTAAAAACAGCAATTTTTACCTTTGTATTGTTTGTAAACAAACTTTTTGCTTTTTCTATGATAGAAAACGTTTTTCCGCATCCTGCCGGAGCAAGTAAACGAATAAAGCGAGAGTTGCTATATATGAACTTTTTTTGTGATTGTGTGTATGTCATATCTTAACTCCACATTATAAATATCAGCAAAAACAGTGCTAATAAACCAAAAGACAATAAGATAACAATTAACATATTAAGGAAAATTTTAGCGATGTCTGTTTTGGTTATTTTGACGTTTTTATTAGACATATTGGTTGCTAATAAAGCACCCCAGAATAAACCGTCGCCAAAACCGTTATGATTTGTCATATCATCCCTATTTGTTGTAAAAAAAGACCGTCAAAAGATTGGCGGTCAGGGAGTTCACAATCATCTTGTTATTGAGTTCGTGGCTTTCGGGTTGCCCCTGTTTTATAACCAACGACTCCCCGACCATAAGCAAGTCAGGGATGATAACGGTGCAAAAAACACCGATAACATCATTTTAACGATGCTTTCGCACCGAACAAGATGGGCTTGTGACAGCCCCGAACCCAATCTCTTGGATTCAATTCATAGTGTATATCAAATAACAGTTTTTTTCAATGACTATTTAATACAAGCAATATATAACATTGTGTTTCCCCTTATCATAAGGGAATAGCGAGGCTGTTCTATGTGCATATAATGGCTATAAATGGCGATATTTTGACCTAAGACGCAAGTTTGTTGTTAAGTTATACATTTATAATATTAAAATGTAAGCCTTATTATAGGGTATTGTTATCGTGCTATACCACCCCTATATGATTGTCGGGTTTGATTCCTTTGAGCCGTATAAAAGAATGCTTTTTTATAGTTTTTTTCGTGGGGCATCAGTGGGACACGTGGGACAAAAAAACATAACACGTGGTAAAAAGTGATAACACAAAAAACCCAGTTTTATGCGATATAGAGAGTTATGATTTGTTATAGAATGTTGTTTTGTTATGATTTCTAATCTGTGGGTTGCAGGTTCGAGTCCTGCTGGGCGCGCCATCTTTCGTCAAGAATTTGGGTAATAAGTCATCTGTTTTTGCTAGCGCAAATTTGCGATTAGCAATTTTTTTATTCTGTGGTGTTTGTTGAACAGGGACTCGCGATAGGTTTGAAACAAATCTATGAGATATTGATGGGACATTTTTTATCAAAAAAAATTTATTTTTTAGGGTGATTTTTTGCCTTGTATATACACAAAGTATATACAAAAAAGTGCTTGATTTGATGTTTTTTATGGAGTCGGTGTTTTGTTGTTTTTGCCTGGTTTTCTGGCGTTTGTCGCGCGTAAGATTTCGTTTTTTTAAGATATGTTTTTTTCCGTTGTATTGACACGAAACACCTTGACCCTTTTTAATGAATTTTTCTAGAATTAAGGTAAGCAAAGGTAATTTTTTTTTGTTTTTTCTGTCGGAAGGAAGACAGAATGTACACATTAGAGAACTGGGAAGAAAAACCTTTGTTTGAATGAAAGGAAAGAGGAAGAATCCGCATGTTGAAGCGATTGCTTTTGGCGCATTTTTTATTGGTAACCTTTGCGGTGCCGGTGGTCGTTTATGCGGAAGAATCTGAACCATCCCCCGAAAATCCAAATGTTTTAATAGTTAGTGAGGGCTCTCTTTGCAATTATTCTGCATTGGATATTCCTGCGGATGGTTCAGATGTGGTTTTGCGGGCAAGGTGGATTCCAAAAGAGTGGCATCCTGTGCCAGCAGGGCAGTATGTGTCAACCGAATCGGGCGATTTAGAAACATGTCCAAAAGATTCCTATTGTCCTGGACTTGAATCTTATGTGTTTGATGAAAACGATTCGGATGAAGAACGCGGTGAATTTGCCTGTGCTGATGGTTTCCATACCGATTCGACAGGAAGTGTCAGCCAAGATGCGTGTTATAAAACAGAAACTGTTGCATGTTCTGTAAAGAATCCTTATACAACGGAACATATTTTAAGTGTGACATACAGCCAAGAAGAAATTTCTTGCACACAACATCAGGGCGCAGAGGCCGTTTGTGCTTCGTCTTGTGAAATAGTTGGCATAACTTGTGAAGAAGGTTACATGCCCCGCAATGTTGATGGTGTATGGACTTGTTCTGGTGATGTTGTGACTTGTGAACCAGGAAAATATCTGTCCAGTGAAACAAAAGAATGCGAAGTATGTCTTGAAAATCATTTCTGTGGCGGCGGTCAGTATAGTTTAATCGAATCGCAAGACCAAGGCATAGAATCTTGTAAAGACGGTTTGAAGGCACCAGAAAGGGCTGTTTCGGAAAAAGATTGTGGTATAATATTCCGTATAGGTGAAGATGCCTTGTACTTGCACGGAGACAGACGCGATACAGATCATCCTGTGTTCGTTGTCCAAGACAGCAAGGGCAAGAAGTGGTATGCGCCGTTGTCACCGGTTGGCGAAAATCGCGAAAACGCAAGAAAGCTCAATGAATTTGGGGCAACAAAAGAATTGCATGTCATGTTCAATGGCGAAGAATATACAGTTCATACCTCGCTTTATGAAGGTGAATAATCTGAAACCCTGTTGATAAATATTGGCAGGGTTGTTTGCTAAATAAAATGATTGACAAATTAAAAATATTGTCTATGATACCTAGGTAGAAAATAAAAACAAAAGGATTCTATTATGAATAAATCTCAAAAAATCAAACGTGCTGCGCGTCGCACAAAATGGGAAAATTTTAAATATTGTGTCAAAAGAATTATTACTTTTCCATGGCGCGTGTTGTGTGCGATATGGAATTGGGTAAAAAGCATAGATGTCGTTGGTATGATAAATTTGACATTGTTGGTGGTCATAATCATACTTTTTATTTCTTTGATAGTTGATGTTGTTCGTTTTCGCAAATGTCCGATGGCGAACAATGACAGAAGTGGTAATGTTACTGTTGTTCAAAATGATTCTGCGAATACAAACAATAACAAAGTAGTCAAACGCAGATTTAACACAACATTGCCGTTGAAAGCGGATAAAAAAACAGGAATCACACCAAAAATAAAAACGGTCGGTGTTGCAAAACCCGAAATAGTCAGGGAAATATCTTTGCCGGCAGATGAATTGCCACAACAAGATTTGTCTGGTGATGTTATTATAGATGTGAATCCAAAAAGTCCTGTTTTATACAATGGCGCAAAAATCAATGGTAATTTGATTATTCAAAATATGCGTAAATATACTTTGCCTTGCGGTATGAAAATTAATGGGCATTTATTTGTTCGTAATGTAGCAAGATTGCATTTTTGTGTAATATCTATGTCAATCGTGAATCTTCTTTTGGTGCTTTGCCAAATGGAACAAAAATAAATGGTCAAATAATTTTCTAGGGTTGTTTTGATTTATATACAAGAAAAAATACCGCAATTATCGTGGTATTTTTTATTTTTATATTAAATGTTTTTATGATATAATGTATGCGAAGAGTCTAATTGAAACAAAGGGGAAAAAGATGGATTTTTTTGATAAATTGGGCAAAGTATTGGTGTCAAATATTGCGTATACTGTGATATTGATACTTGGGATAATTTTGTTTCTTTATTTTGCAGGTGGCGATTTAATTGCTGGTTTGTTTACAGCAATATCTGCGTTGGTTGTTTATGTGTGTTGCGCTTTGTTGTATCAAGAATATAAAAAATTGCCAGCAACTAAGAATGCACCGGCGAAGAAAAGAAAATAAAAAATTTGTTGATTAAATAAAAAAACACCCACATTTGTGGGTGTGTTGTTTATTCGGAAACCTTTGTTTGTTCAATCGGTGTTGACTGAATTGGTTCAGATTGAGGTGCTGAATTTTGTGTTGTTAATTCTTCGCGTAATTCAGATTGACGTGTTCCGCCAATGTCGGTTTTTGCGACCACCAACGAAAGCAGGGCACACAATACAAAAAATATTGTTGCCAAAACAGCGGTTGTTTTCGTCAAAAAATTTCCTGCTGCAGAACCTGTTAATACACCACCAAACATTGATGCCGCAGACGAGCCGGACATTCCAGACCCCTCAGATTTTTGAAGTAAAATCAAACCTGTCATTAAAACTGCGACTATGATTAACAAAACAAGTAAAATTGAAAA
>JAKSTD010000052.1 GCA_024402755.1 Alphaproteobacteria bacterium | reverse complement strand
AAAAACATATTATCAATATCTAGTTTTCCACCCCAAAGTAATGGTATTTTAAATCGACTCGAAAGATTTTCTGGTCAAGATTGACCAGTAATTAATCCAACAAATTCATCTTGGGGCAGGTTCATAAAAGCAATTTCTTCAAAAGAATCACCCAGCGATGACAAAAATTCGCGGCGAAGGGCCGAATATTTTTTAAACCAATCTGATTCTAATACACACTGTTTGGGTGTATATTCCATCACTGGCATATCGTCCAATCCTAATACAGCAAGTCGTTCAAGCGCCAGATGTTCATTTAATTGCATTGTCCTGCATTACCCCATGTTCTTCACATACTGAATTATTGTATCAATATATTCAGAATATGCATCAAAATTTTCTTGGTCTGCATTGGACATATCTTTGGGCCATGCTGGGGGTAATTTCGTTACAAAAGTTTTTAGTTCTTCTAAGGTTTTAAAAACAAAAATAGAATCGTTGGATTGATATGTGTTTTTGGTATCAATTAAAAACGCGTTTATATTGATTTTGATGTCTTCCAATGTGTCGGTGAATATGCCATCTAACCTGTTTATAGCAGATTGTAGTTTGTTAATATCTGTATCCACAGCGCCAATCCAAACAATTTCATTTGGTGCTATTGCAAACAGATTAGGAGAAAATCCAGAAATTACAGGATTTGGTTTGACCATAAAACCTTTGTCTTTAAATATCTGTGTCAAAATGGCATCATAATCAGTAACGGGTTCTTTGACTTTACTTTGATTGTTTTCGTTACGTTGTTGCATAATCTCTGCCATATTAGATGGTAAATTTAGTTTCGGCGGTTGTGACATGTTCAGTTTTGGCATTTGGGGTTCAAATATAGTGTTATCATCTTTCTTTTCTTCGGCTTTATGTCTTGGAACCATTGGTGCGGTGCTTAAAAAACTGTTTGATACTTTTTCCCGTGTTCGTTTAATTGTAGGAATAATATATAATAACAATATACCAAATACAAATATGAATACGGCAACAATAATTGAAACATAGAAACCCGTGCTAACAGGGATTTGTTCTGCTTGTAATCGGGCCAGCTCATTCCAGTGTTCTTTGGAAAATAAATTAAAACCATAAATAACGTTTAACCAAAAAGAAAGCCCCAGCAAAACAGCAATGCCAAGTAAGAACGATAATAAAAAATGTTCAAATTTATTTCTCATTTTATTTCTATTATATCACAATTTATGATAAACTGGAAATATAATGATAGAAATAAATGAAATTTTTTTTGATTCTGATAAAAGAATCGCTTTGTGGTGCGATGATTTGCCAGATACAAATGATTTGGCTGTTATGGCGGACTATATTATCAAAAGTGATATTCGTTTTATATCTGTGCCAGATAAAATGTTGCCTTTTGTATGGGTATATCTGGAAAAATTTGATGTCAAGATTTATACCAGGTTCATGGTTGATTTAAATAAAAAGGACATTGATGCAGATATGTATAACTTGGCTGAGAATATAACCAATGTTTGTAAAAAAGGCGCAAGTGGGGTTCAAATATTTATTTCGCAAGATGATTTAGAAAGTTTTTCAAATAAAATTTTGCCGGTGCGTGATGATTTGTTTTTTGGACATGATTTATCTTTGGTTATGGACATAGAAGACATAGATGTTAATAATTGGCCCATGGTTTTCCAAAAATTGCACGATTTAAAGGCAACAGCATTTGGTTTAATATTAAAAGAAGATATGAAAAATCGTTCTGATTTCGTGGGGCGTGTGTATGGTATGTTGCAAAATTGGGATGCTGATTGTGAGTTGCATTTTATGTTAAATAATAATTTCGACCGTATGGACCAAGTCATCAGGTTAATCGAAAGCGAAAAACCAGAATTATCGGATAAACTTCGTTTTTTTCTCGATTATTAGTGCCCAAGAACAAGGTATTTTGGGGCTGTTGTTCCGGCTTTATTTTTGATTTGATATCGTGTTTTAATTGTGTCGATTTCTGTTGTTTTAATTTTAAGTTTTGTTTGTTTTAATTCGTTTAAAATCCAATCATAATATTCCCAATGGTCTGTACCGATAATGATTTGACCTGCTTTACCAAGGTGTTTGGATAAAAGATTCAAAAAATCGTGGCCCAACAAGCGGCGTTTTTCGTGTCTTGCCTTTGGCCAAGGGTCAGGGTGTAAAATCCATATTTCAGAAAATTTCATATCCTCGAAATCTTTTAATAATAAACGAACATCGTCTGGGAATATGCGGATATTTTTATATTGTGGTAAAATAGTGTTATCCGATTCGTTTGTGATGCTTGACATCAGGGCGGCAACACCATTTGCAAAGGGTTCTGCACCCACAATAATCGAATCGGGGTTGGCAAGAGATAAATCACGTAAATGTTCACCGTTCCCAAAACCAATTTCCAGGATTGTGCCAGATTCATTGGTTTTTGGGGCAATTTTTGGTAATAAATTGTCCATTAACCATTGTTTGCGCAACGATAATTTTTTACCATGCCTGCGACCAAAAGTTCGAATTTCGTTATGTATAAAATCTTTTAATTCTTGTTTTTCCATATATTTAGTATAGAATTAATTAGTTAAAAAACAAGGTGAAATAAAATGCGTGATGGATTATCGAAAGATTTGATTACTCGTGTGTTGGGCGCTGCGCCAAAATGGACATTGGAAGAATTAGAGGCAAAATTTCCGCCACGCCAACTGGAAGAGGGGGCTTTTGTTACGCGCTTTGCGCCAAGCCCAACAGGTTTTATGCATATTGGAAATTTGTACGGTGCGCTGATTGATTATAAATTGGCGCAACAGTCAAATGGTGTTTTTATGTTGCGTATTGAAGATACGGACACAAAACGCGAGGTAAGTGGTGCTGTTGAAATCGTTAAAAACGCAATGGCAAGCTTTGGTTTGCAATATAATAATGATGAAAAATATGGTCCTTATTATCAATCAAAACGAAAAGATATTTATCATAGTGTGGCTGCATATTTATTAGAAAAAGGTTTGGCTTATCCGTGCTTTTTAAAACCGACCGAGATGGACGAAATCCGTAAAAAACAAACTGCTGCCGGTTTTGCTACTGGTATTTATGGTGAATTTGCTCGTGATAGGGATTTGACAGACGAAGAAATTATTGCACATCTTGATAATGGCGAAGTCCCATCGATTCGTTTGTATTCAAACGGAAATCCAGAAAACAGAATTTATTGCAAAGACGCGGTTCGTGGTTCTATATCATTTCCAGAAAATAATGAAGATTTAGTTTTAATTAAATCTAATGATGGGTTGCCAACTTATCATTTTGCACATCTTGTTGATGACCATTTTATGCGTACAACCCACGTGGTTCGTGGTGAAGAATGGTTGCCTTCATTACCGTTGCATTATCAATTATTCAGGACGATGGGCTGGATGCCACCGCTTTATATACATACATCAACATTGGACAAAATCGATTCGGAAACGGGTAAGCAACGCAAAATGTCTAAACGTAAAGATGCGGAATGTAATGTTGATTTCTTTTTGACCGAAGGATGGCCAACAGAAGCGGTAATAGAATATCTGGGTAATATTTTGGCATCTGGATATGAAGACGCAAAAATGAAAGGCATGGTTAAAAATTACTGGGAATATGAAATGAAGCCCAAAAAGATACCTATGTCCGGTGCGCTGTTTGATATGAAGAAATTGGAATGGTGGGCAAAGGAATATATCGCAACTTTGCCGGTTCCCGACTTGGTGAAATTCGTTGTTGGTTGGGCAAAAGAATATGGAAGTGATGATAATAAAAAACAAATTGCGGACATTGATTATTTAACATCTATATTATCTATTGAACGTGATAATCCAAAACGTATACGTAAAGATTTTATTACATGGAAACAAACTTTGAATGAGATTGCGCCGTTCTTTGATTTCTTGTTCGTGCCAAACAAAGAATATGAATATAACACGGATGCATTGCGTGAATTTATTATGACTTTTGATGAAAACGATGATAAAGATGCGTGGTGGCAAAAAATCGTCTGTACGGCGGAAAAACTGGGGTTAAAGCCGGGTGATGTCGCGATGAATTTGCGTGTAGTAATGTTGGGACGCACCAATACACCAGACCTTTATTTTGTTATGCAGGTCTTGGGGGCAGAACGTGTTAGGGCGCGAATCAATATGATTATTTAAGGAAAGGGAAATGGTTAAAAATAAAAAAGTTGTAAAACAGAAATTGCGTGCTGTTAAACAAGATAAACATGCGTATGGTTTGTTAAAAGTTTTACAAGCAACAGGTTTGTTTCGCTGGGAAAGACCTTCGACCAAGGGGGAAGAGGTTATAAATATCTTGACCCATGGTATCGGTATTGGGTTGGCGATGGCGGGATTGTGTTTGCTGGTTGCGTTTGCGGTTCTTTATCATAATGTGTGGGCGACTGTTGCGTGTTCTATATTTGGTTTTACTATGTTCACTTTGTATTTTGGGTCAACCATGTGTCATGCAACGATTGGTGATAGATGCGAATGTTTTTTTGAAGTATGGGATTCTATCGCAATTTATGCCTTGATTGCTGGAACATATACACCGTTTTTGTTGGTGAATTTAAACAGGTGCGGACATACTGCACTGGGGTGGACAATGTTCGGGATATTATGGGCGATTGTGATATTTGGTGC
>JAKSTD010000051.1 GCA_024402755.1 Alphaproteobacteria bacterium | reverse complement strand
AATCGCAGTAAAAGTTTTATCTTCATCATAATTCCAAACAAATGATTCACCCGATTGTTTTACATCGCCTGTTCCACTTACCACCCAACCAGCGAATGTTGCACCATTTGTCGGTAAACAAGTGTTTGCTGCCGGTGTAAAAGAAGTGTTATCTGTTGCGGTATCTTGTGCTGGTGGCGTTGTTCCGGTGTCATAAAAACCGCAGTTATATGTCACCGTATACGCACTTGCAGCATAAATTCCACAAAAAACACCCAACACTGATGCAAACAATACGCACCGAAACATACGATAAAAACCCCGAAAAACTGCCTTTCCGAGCAACTCTTTCTCCTAAATACATTTTATGGTACAAAATTTTTCTGTTTTGTGTCCACAAAAAAATATCTTTTGACTTGCGCAATCAAATGTATAAGAATGTGCCAGTTGTATCGCAAAGCACACTATTGCCAATAATGGGTGGTGTGGATACGACACCAATCTTGCCAATAATGGGGGTCGGTCATTTCATCAATCCCCCTTCGCTAGAACTTCGGGGGAATAAAACAAAGGAGAAATGGATGAAAAAATCTTTGAAATCTTTGATAGCAGCAACCGCTTCGGTTGTGTCAACAGGCGCGTTCGCAGTATCAAATATGGAAAATCCACTTTACATGCCACAAAATCGTGAAGTGTATTTAAAAACAGGCGTAGCTATTATGTACAAAAAAGCAGACAGCACACCTGTATTGAAAAACAGGGGTTTGGACGGACAAGAAGAATTCCCTGTGTGGCGTTTTTCCGAAGATTTGGGTTATGGCATCACAGATAGATTTGCCGTATTTGGTCGTTTCGGTTACACCCATGATGATGATATTGATCGTCGTGGTATGCATCGTGGTCGTTTGGGCTTAATGTATCGTGTTTTGGATGAGGCAGAACCTTTCGTTTGGGATTTGTATAGTGAAGCATTCTTGTCTGGCGTTTCACCGATGAAGGGAACCTATACAAAAACTGGATTCAAATTTGACAATTATTCTCATGGTCGCTATGGAATTATTTTTGGAACAAGATTGGGAAAAACTTGGGACAAATTTACTTTGGCTGGAAACATAGAATATTTGCAAACATTTGCAAATCATAACAATAAAATTTCGATTGACAGGGATGCCCCTGTTCCTGGCACGTCATACAACATGGGCATGATAAATTTTCCAGAAGAAATTGAAGCTAACCTGAAATCTACACACGAAACATGTTTTGGGTTTGACACGCATTATCAAATGAACGATGCGTGGTCTTTTGGTGCGGGCTTTGAATACCACGAACACGCAGATAATGGTGTGAAAAGTGTTTATACAAAAATGCCGAATCCTGCATCAGAACAAGTTGCCCAAGGTTTGGCAAAAAAATTTGCTAATATGCACGATGGGTGGGAAGAATATGTGTTAAAGGTAAATGTTGCAAATCAATTAAGTGATTCTATGCAATTAACTTTGTTTACAGAATACACATTTGATGATTCTCATTCTGGTTCGCAGAACGGGACAGATGTGAAATTAGAAGTTGGCGCAAGATTTAATACCAGATTCTAATCAAACCAAACAAAAATTAACTTATATTGGACAAAAGACACCCCCTTTTTCTTTGGGGTGTTTTTTACTTGATAATTGCAATTAACACTTTTCTTGAAAAAATTTTTATGTTATAATGTCTTAAAAGGAAGTTAAGTAATATGAGAAAAGTCAAGATTCTTGCGGCATTGACAGGATTTGTTTCTTTGTTGCCACATTCGGCAGATGCTGCCTATCCGGTGTATAATCCACAACAGTTGGCGCGTCAGGGCTATGTCATTAATACATATACACAACCACAAATTACGGGACAACGCGCAAACATCACTTCGCAACAGTTGGTTGCTGCTTCGGCAAACAACAGACAACCCATCGCAACAAATGTTGCTGCGACAAATCCAAATCGTGTGACTGGCGCGCTGCCACGTGTTGGTTCATCCGCAACAAATGCAGGTCGTCAATATTATCAATCTGCTGATTACGACAGATTGGCGGATAGCGGTTTATATATTGGACTTTCCGCCGCGTACAGCACAATGGTAAAAGGTTCTATGTCCGCTGATTATGCCGGCGAAGACAATGCGTTTTTTGCACCGGGTTCTTTCCGTGTGTCTGAGTTTGATTCCGATGCCGTGATTCCATTGCAGATTTCTGTTGGTGCCGCAATCAACAGCGATGTTCGTATTGATTTTTCTTTCTTGCGGTATTCCAACATATCGTATGCTGTGAATGCCCAAACATCCCAGGGTAACGGCGAATATGCAGATGCCAAGGTTTCTGGTGGTGCAATTACATCAAATTCAACGATGTTGAATGTGTATTACAATCTTGATTCGTTTACTGGTTATATGGCTGGCGGTTCACTTCGTCCGTATGTTGGCGCGGGTGTTGGTGTGGCATTAAATACCATCGGCGATTATGTTATTTTTGATGATACATTTTATGATGAAACAGATGGTTTGGGCCCCGGTGCTATCGAAGGTGGCGGATTAACCGCGATTTCCGATGTTTATGGTTATCACAACGGCGGAACCACAGAACAGTTGGCTTTTCAACTGGAAGCGGGTGTTACCACAGCGATGAGTGACGGATTAAAACTGGATTTCTTTGTTCGCTATGCCAATTTGGGTAAAATTAAAACATCTGGTTCTATCGTTGTATCACAAACAGAATGGATAAGCGATGGCGGTGGCGATGAATATGAGGCACCATACGACAGTGTTTTCCATTATACAAACTGGACAGAAAGTGGTCGCCTGTCAACATTGGATGTCGGTGCAAGAATAAGATTGGAATTCTAGGGAAACCAGGATGAGAGAGAGAGTTTGTAAAATATCTTTATTTTCCGCAATTTTGGCATGTGTTTCAACCATGCCAGTAGATGCCGCGGTAAAGACAAAAAATTCTAATCGTTCATACGCGGGCGCATATCAACAACTTAATGCCACGTATGGTCAACAAGGATATGCAACAGAAACAACAACTGCGGCGGTTGCGAATTTACCAGTTATGGTGACCGATGAAAAGTTGGCTAATTCTATTGTGAATAACGAAGTTGGCGCACCAAGTGTTTCTGATTTAGAAGCATGTTCTATGATTTATGCGAACGGGGATTTCAAATGGGGAACACCTGAATATGGAATAAATCGCGACCCACAATGTATTGCTGTGGTTGAATTACGTGATGCAAATACAAACGCGGTGTTGGCATCAACAACTGTGGGGGCGGGTCAATCAATAAAATGCAACATAGATTCTTTCCCAGGGGGCAGTTATAATATGTCTGCCCTGTCCAGGGTTGAATTACCTGCAGATACCGCACCAACAATGGAAGACGTTGTGGCGGTTATGAATGAAGAACAAAAGCAAAACGCAGGATTGAAAATCGCAGCGGGGGCTATTATTGCCGGGGTTGCGGGAAATTTATTGGCGAAACAAGATACCAGCAAAACCGGTGATAGCAAAATACCACTTGGCACTGGAGAAACTCAGTTATTAGATACCGCCGTTGGTGCTGCGACTGGTGCTGGAATTATGGCAGCCAGTTCGTATACTGGCAAGGTTGCAGGTGACACAATCAAATCTACGGCTGTGAATGCGGCATCTGGGATGTTGATTGGGAATATGATGGCTGGGGCAAATGGTGGTGACAGTGTTATCACAACAACAAAATGTTCTGTAAATGGTATTGAACACGACTGTGTGGTTGGAAATTATGAAACATATGGCGAAGAAATCCGTAGCGAAGACGGTAAATTTTACATTGTAAAACCTGATGGTTCTGGGTTAAGAAAATGTAATAACGATAATGTTTGTACCGTCGAAACTGAAATCAAGCGAATTGGTAACATAGTAATAAAGACAGAAAAAGGACCAAAAACTTTGGACGAATATAAAAACGGTAAAGATGTGGCTAATATAATAAGGTGGGTCCATTCAGAATCAGGTGCTGTGAATACATTTGAACAAGACACATCACAATATAGTAAAAAAGACGAGATGTATTTCCAAATCGTCAGTGCAAAGGAAATAAAAAATACAGAACATGCTTATGCTGTGTTTGAAAATACTAAACTTAATAAAATATTTGGTTATCAAAATTGGGATGAATTGAAATCGAAAAATCCAAAAATTTATAAGCGTTATGTTGGTGGCGGTGTCGGTGATTTGATTGCGGAAGACGATGCACTGAATAATTTCAAACCGTCTTTCCGTGATGCAGATGACAGCGCATTGATTGATTTATCAAATCAGGCGCGTGCCAAAGGCACAATCGTTGGAACGGCTGCGGGGGGCGCATTGGGCGGATTTGCTGGCTATCAAGGCGCCCAGACCGAGGTTTCAGAACGTTGGGTATCTGCATTGCGCGAATACGAAGATTCACTGTCTAATTTCGTATGCACAACGGGGGCTAGATACCTTTCCAAATACAATGATTATGCCGACATCCCTGCATTAAAGACAGATAAATAAAAAACGCCATTTCGGCGTTTTTTATTTTCGTTTATACGCCAAAACTAATGGCACCATTTTCTCACGACAGTTTTCTCGAATCTTTTCAATCGGAATCATCAACGAATTTTTTTTCCCTTCCTTCTTCTTTGCCCCGCTTTCACCCTTTTTTGCCTCTATCGTAGTTTCTTGTTTAACATTTTCATCCGCGAACACATAAGATAATTCCGGCTACTTAA
>JAKSTD010000050.1 GCA_024402755.1 Alphaproteobacteria bacterium | reverse complement strand
AATTAATGCCATCACATCGCCACAAATATCGCACACCAATTTATTTATATGCTTGTGATAATTCAAACCGATGGAAAAATCTGGGCACTCACTGACCCAGCCACATTTTTTACATTGAACAATCGGCGCAAAACCACGTCTGTTTATAAACAGCATAACCTGATTATGGTTTGCCAATGTATTTTTTATTTCGTCACATAATTCTGGCGATAAACTGCCAGTTTTGTCGTTTTCTTCCCCGGGGACTTTATAAGTTTCTGGATGCGTGCTGCGCATATCTATGGTTTCAATGGTCGGCAACTGTGCCCCACCAAATCGTGAATTAAGACGGATACGATTATATTTACCCAATGCAACATTGTGCATCGTTTCAAGTGCCGGAGTGGCACTTGCCAATATAACCGGAAAAATCGCAATTTTTGCACGCAAAACCGCCATGTCACGCGCATGATAATTACCCATATCTTCCTGTTTATAAGAAGTATCATGTTCTTCATCAACTACTATTAAACCTAAATTTTGCCATGGTAAAAACAGTGCGCTGCGTGTACCAACAACAACACGTATATCGCCACGCGCCACACCACGCCAAATATTGCGGCGCCGCGCAGAGGTTAAATTACTGTGCCAGACAACTGGTGGGTTGCCAAACCTTTGTTTAAATCTGTCCATAAATTGCGCAGTCAATGCAATTTCTGGCATCATTAACAAAACACTTTTACCCGAATTATATGCACGAAGCGCAGCATCAAAATAAACCTGGGTTTTGCCAGAACCAGTAATTCCATCCAACAAATGAACAGAAAATTCATTTTTGTTTAGCGCATTTGCGATTGTATCCGCTGCAGATTGTTGTTCTGTATTCAAAACGATATTGCCCATATCGTGATATTCATAAACAAAATCATCTTCTTTTTTTTCGCGTGATTGTGCCAAATTCAGCACATTATTTTTTATCATGGTCTTAATAACACTGTTGCTGACATGCGCGATATTCATAATATCGTTTATGGACATAGAATCATTGTCATTAGATTGAAAAGCATCAATTACCCGCTGTTGCGCATCTGTTATCTTTGTACCATATTTTGGGGCAAGTGTATATAACTGTTCATACTTTGGCGGATTAAACGCATCCGGAACATTTATAACAAGGCGCAAAACCGCCCCCGGTGCCATCAATGTCCAGGTCGACATTTTATATATCCAATCAATATCAAACTGTGATAAATGCCCCAAAGAACATTTTTCAATTATCGGTTTTATCTTTGCAATATCAAGATTACTATCCCCTGCCCCGACAATAACACCAACATATTGCCGATTCATAACCGTTACACGAACAAAGTCGCCAACTTTTGCATTTTCAGTCAAACGATAGTCATAACCGCTGTTTATGACATTTGGAATCAGGACTTTTACAATATCGCCGTTTTTGAACATAATCATAAAATACTTGTTTTTTTTTGTTTTTTCAATAATCATTTATGTGTTATGTGGAAAATTTTATTTGAATTTGCTGACAGATTATTCTCCATTGTTCCGGTCAAAAAATGGTGTGATTTTTTGCGTAAAAAAGTCCTTTTTGATTATCGGTGCAAATTAAATGCTTTGCGCCATGCGCGCCCAGAACTGAATTTTCGTAAAATGCGCCTGGCCAAGGGTGGCGGTTCTTTGGTATTTATTATCGGCGATAATACATTCAAGGTTCGCAAACAGGTTCACGAATCCAAAGAATTTACGCGTTTTATTAATGAAAAACGCATAACAGATGCAATTCGCCCATTTTGTGCGATTGAAATACCAAAAATAAACTTTTTTACATCTGATAATTTTACTTTTTATGAAACGGCTCGGATTCCTGGGAAAATGCTGGTGGATATACCAACGCATAAAATAAAAAAGCATCAAAAACAAATCAGTAAACAGCTGGCTGAATTTATATATAAAAAATCTTTCGCAGACCCAAAAGAAATCGAAGATTTAAAGACAATACCAACCACATCTGGCTGTTCTTGGGTTCATGGCGATATGTGCAGCAATATTATGGTTAACCCTAAAACAATGGTCATTACCGGTATCATCGATTGGGAATGGGCAGGATATAAAGAAACAAACAAAGAATTTCGTGGGTTGGTACGTGTTCGTAAAAAGATGCAAAAAATTGGTCTGGACAAAACCACACGCACAGAATATGAAAAGTTAGTTAACAAATAATATCAACAACTTTTTTGACATCAGAATCTGTTGGTACATTTTCAATTATTAAATCTGCATCATATTGCCCACGAAACCAAGTACGTTGCCGTTTGGCATATTGATTTGTTTTTACAATCCAGTTTTCAATCGCATCTTTTTCAGACAATTCCCCACGCAACATTTTACAAATCTGGGTTGCACCAATCGCACGGGTTTCATCTTGATTTTGCGAAATTATGTTTTTCGCTTCATTCATTGCGCCACCATGTATCATTTGCGGAATACGTTTGGCAATTCTGTCCAATAAAACTTCACGTTCTGGCAAAACCAAAATCTTATAAGCATCTGGAATCAAAGCGCCACTGCGCGGTTGTTTTTGCCAATTTTTCAAAGATTTGCCTGTTTCTAAAAAAACTTCCAATGCACGCGCAGTGCGTTGTGGATCTGTTTTTTCAAAATCATTCGGTAATAATTTACGAACGGCATTTATATCGTTTTTAACCATTTCGCGTGCGCGCTTTCGTGTTTCTTCACTTATTTCTGGGACAGACGCAATCCCTTTCAAAAGGACATTTATATAATATCCCGTTCCACCAACAAAGATTGGGGGTTTTCCCATTGCTTTAACTTCATCCACTGCGCCACGCGCCAATTCCATATAATCTGTAACACTGATGTGTTCATTTAATGGTAAAATCGAAAACAGTTTATACGGTACACCATCTATGTTATCAGTAATCGGCATTCCCGCAAAAGGTGATGCAGATATATATTCAATGCCGGAATAACTTTGCACACTGTCGCAATTTATAATCGCACCATTTACAGCCAAAGCCAATTTATGAGCAAAATCAGATTTGCCTGATGCAGTTGGTCCAGTAATAATAATCGCCTTGATGCTCATAAATCCTATTATAAAATCGATTTTATCTTTTGCAAGTTATACATTATCATGATACAATAAGCATAAAGAAAGGAGATTTTATGAAAAAAATTCGTGTAGCAATTAATGGATTTGGTCGTATCGGTCGCTTGGTTTTGCGTTCCGCTTTGGAATCTGGACGCAAAGATATAGAATTTGTTGCTGTTAATGATTTGGCACCATTGGAAGAAAACGCATACCTTTTGCAAAACGATTCTGTGCATGGTCGGTTAAATATGGATGTAAAAACGAACGGCGATTATATACTGGTCGGTGGTCAAAAAATCAAAAGTTTGTCCGAACGCGACCCATCAAAATTACCATGGAAACAATTAAAGATTGATATTGTTATGGAATGCACCGGGTTGTTTACCGCCGCGGACAAAGCACGTGTTCATCTGGATGCAGGCGCAAAGCGCGTTTTGGTTTCTGCCCCATCCGTCGGCGCAGATAAAACGATTGTCTTTGGTGTAAACGAAAATAAAATTACAAAAAAAGATTTAATTATTTCGAATGCTTCTTGTACAACAAATTGCTTGGCACCTGTGTTAAATGTTTTGGATAAAAAGTTTGGAATAAAAAACGGATGGATGACAACGGTTCATGCTTATACAGGCGACCAGCAATTACTGGATAAAAATCACAAAGATTTTCGGCGCGCACGCGCGGCAAATCTTTCCATGATTCCAACCAGCACTGGCGCAGCCAAGGCAATCGGTTTGGTATTACCGAAACTGGCTGGCAAAATGGATGGTATCGCAATTCGCGTTCCAACCCCAGATGTTTCTGTGGTTGAATTGGTTTTGAATTTAAATAAAAAATCAACACCAGAATCTGTGAACAAGGTTATGAAAGACGCACAATCAAATATATTGGGATACAATGATAACCCACTTGTTTCTGTTGATTTTACACACGACACACACAGCGCGATATTTGATGCAACATTAACCAAAGTTATTGATGATAATGTTTTGCATATAACCGCATGGTATGATAACGAATGGGGCTTTTCAAATCGCATGTGCGATACCGCCGTTGCAATTGGAAAAACATTGTAAAACAAAAAAACACCGCAAACGCGGTGTTTTTTGTTTAACCGAAAGCAAAATATTATTAGAACAACTTAAATTTATAATTTGTTCCAGCGCGGAAGGACACTTGTGTCTTGTCGCCACTAGCGATACCTGCGCCAGCATTAACAGACCAATTGTCGGACAGCCCCATAGCCATACCAAATGCACCAGCAGATTGACCATTGTAATAGCCATAGCCACCACCAACGGACATTTCACCGCGTTTAACATTTGATACTTCAACCGCAGATAAAGCCGTTGCCGCAGCGATACCACCAGAAACATTCTTTTCCAATGTATCAACCTTAGCGTCAGTATAAGCATTTGCTTTGGACAATGTTAATTCATCCCCAGCATTAGCAAACGCTTTTGCAGAAGACAATGTCAATTCATCGGCTGCCGCAAATTCACTACGGATAGCTGCTTCTTCTTCCATCGCGCGAGTTGTTTCTGCTGCGATTGCGCCAGTATTTTCATTGATAGCTCCAACCAAAGTAGATTTTTCATTTGTTGTCAATGAGGTTAAATCACCAGCTAAACCATCCGCATAATCTTTAGCATTTTGTTCTGCTGTATTTGCTGAACCTGCTG
>JAKSTD010000005.1 GCA_024402755.1 Alphaproteobacteria bacterium | reverse complement strand
TTAAAGTTGCAAAGCAACGAAGGATTCGAAACCGAGTAGGCTCTACAAGCGAAGCGAAGTGAAATCGTCACGGTTTGCGCGCAGGGCTTTGCTCGAGCGAGTCCCTGTGCGTCCACCAGAAATATAAAAAATGCCAATCTGGCATTTTTTTTGTTTTCGCGATACAAAAGCATGAATAAAAAACACTTTTATTCATAATGAAAATGTGATATAGTGAATGTGTTCGTAAAGAACAAAAGTCAAAGGAGAAAAATATGTCAATATTTTTTGTCAAGCTGAAACCCGCAGAAACCTACACACACACACACACACACACACACACACACAGGTAATCTTTTAAAAGCAATAAAACAAATCGGAACGATTTGTTTTGCAGTATTCGCATTTATTTTTTCTTCATTTGCCGACCCAGATATAGCATCCAGTGCATCAACAGCAGATTGTAAATATGCGCCACTTGAAACATATTCCGGGACATCAAACTTGCAAGCGAATTGGGACGCAAACACAATAGATTTACATTGGTATAATGGTGATACAGAATTAACAGTGCCAAGTGCATCACAAAGTTGCACATATGACGGCACACTAACACCACCGGCAACAATTCCAACAAAAACAGGATACACATTCAAGGGCTGGACAATTCGTGGTTTACCTTCTGAATATACAAAATTGCAATATATCGAATTTACTGGTGACCAGTATATTGATACGGGGGTTACTGTCGATCAAACATCTGATGTTGATGTAGATTTTCAATCTACATCAGATGGTCTTGTGTGGTTGTTTGGTGCAAGAGATTATAACGGGACAAATATTATACATAAATTCTCTGTTCAATATATATCCTCAAGTTCGAATAAAATATGGATACAATTTGATAATACCACGAGTCTGGAATATGGTGCGCCTACTGGATTAACAAACCAATCACAAAGGCTTGCTAGGCATCGGGTAAGATTGTCTGGTAATAAATGTTATTTAGATGATAATTTAATATATACCATCACAGATACATACACAAATTTTTCTTCTGTAAATACATTACTCATTGGGTCAAATCGCGCCTCTAGTGGTGTGTCAGGGGTTAGATTTAAAGGCAAGATTTATTCTTTTGTTTATAACAAGGGTGAAAATAGGCGTTTTAATGGAATACCCGCCAAACGCAACAGTGATAATGTCGTTGGTATGTATGATACTGTTTCAAAAACTTTCTTTACCAACGCAGGAACAGGTTCGTTTGTCGCCGGACCGGTGGCGCAATAATTTTTTGTAATGATTGTTAGTTCAGGCAATCGCTTTTTGCATAAATTTGTGATACAATGGTCGTGTATTAAAAAGGAAGTAATTTATGAAATATACTGGTTTAAATTCACGGCAGGTTTTGCAAAGTAGAAAAAAATTTGGCGCAAATATTGTGCCGGGTGTAAAACCAAAAAGTGCTTGGTATTTTTTCAAGGAAACATTTCACGATAAAATCAATTTGATTTTATTGGGTATGTTGGTTTTGTTTTTGATTCTGGCTCTGTTCGGTTTTGGCGGGTATATCGAACCAATCGGTGTTGGGCTTGTTTTGTTTAGCGTTGGTGTCATTGGGACAATCACAAAATTAAAATCCCAAAAATATTCTGTGGATTTAAGGAACAAGACGGCAGTGCGACACATTATGGTCGTACGTAATGGTAAATTTAAAACAATAAATACAGAAGATATTGTTGTTGGTGATATTGTATTTTTACAGTCTGGGGAAACTGTGCCTGCAGATGGATATATACTTGATGGGCGAATAAATGTGAATAATTCTGTGTTGAACGGGGAATCTGCCGAATGCCCAAAGGAATCCATTGTCGGTTTTAAATATAATCGCAAGGCGGAAATTTCTGCGGATGATTATGTTAGTAAAAATTTGCTGTTTTCTGGAACAACTGTGCAAAGCGGTGAATGCTTTATGGTCGTTGGGAAAATAGGGGTACATACTGAAAATGCAAAAACATTGTTATCAATGCGAAACATAGAAGAAGTAAAAACTGATTTGGATATGAAACTGGATAAATTAGCATTGAACATAGGTCGATTCGGTTATATCGGTGGCACGATAGTTGCGATTGTGTTGTTGGCTGATGCAGTCATGGTAGCTGGCGGAATAAACGCATTTTTATCAAGCGGTGCATTGAATATGGTCCATCAATTTTTAAATGTGTTAATTGTTTCATTGACTATTGTTGTTGCCGCTGTGCCAGAAGGTTTACCGTTCATTATTACAATCATAATATCGCAAAATGCTAGCAAGATGATAAAGCATAATGTGTTGGCAAAAAATACTCATAAAATTCCAGAGGCAGGAAATATACAAATTTTATGTACAGATAAAACAGGGACTTTGACTTATGGTAATTTGATTCCAATCACAAATTACCTTGGGGATGGTAGTCAGGTTGATTTTAATTCTGATTTGCCGATATCACGATTCATTGCCGCTGATATTTTGTTTAATACGGGCGCTGCATTTGATGAAAAAGGTAAGATTGTTGGCGGCACAAGTACACAACGCGCACTGTTATCTGCGTTGGACAGAAATTCGAAATTATTTAAATCTGTGCAAAAAGAAATAAAAACTTTGGATAAGATTCCGTTCGATAGCGCGAATAAATTTTCTGCTGTGCGTGTTATGCGACAGAAGGATAAAAAAGAATATATTCTTTATACTGGGGCGCCGGAAATTATACTGGAACACGCAAACAAGTATATCGATGTAAACGGTGCATCTCATCGTATTGATAAAAATAAGATGATGAAAATTGTTCGTGAAAATGCAAAACAAGCAAAACGGGTTTTGGCATTGGCTTTTGTGTCCGGAAATAAATTAAATGCGAAATTGCCAGATGATTTAACATTGGTATCGTTGGTAAGCATTCGTGATGATGTGCGGCGCGAAGTCCCAAGTGGTGTGGTGCGTATGAGAGATGCTGGCATACATGTAATTATGATGACGGGTGATATATTAGATACTGCACGCGCAATAGGTGTGGATAGCGGTATCGTAACCAGCGATAAAGATTTAGTTTTAACAGCACGCGAATTAGATGCAATGAGCGATAGTGAAATTAAAAAGAAATTATATAAAATAAAAGTGATTGCGCGCGCCGTGCCGAAAACTAAATTGAGATTGGTGAAAGTTGCCCAAGAAATGAATCTTTGTATCGGTATGTGTGGCGATGGTACAAATGATGCGCCTGCGTTAAAACGCGCTGATGTGGGGTTTGCGATGGGCAGCGGAACAGATATTTGTAAGGAATTGTCGATGCTGTGCTTTTTGGACGAACATTTTTGAATAATGTGACAAAGTTTTTGGCTTTCCAGATGCCGATAAATATCATTTTGATTGTGTTAAGTGTTTTTTACCCAATCGCTTTTTTAGTTCCTGCCTTTCTGGCTGTTCAAATATTGATTATCAATATTTGTGAAGATAGTTTGAATTCTTTGGCATTCGGTGGCGAACCCGCTAAAGCAGAATATATGGCTACCCCTCCACAGCCAAAGGGTGCTTCGTTATTTTCCGGGGGGGCTTTGATAAAAATAATTGCGGGTTCAATAGAGTTTTTAATTGTATTTTTATTATTATTTATTCCTTTTATACGGCAGGTTTTCGGCAATAGCGAATCTTTGAATTTGACAGTGCGTTTCGCTTTGATAATGTTAATGGCGGCTTTTAACGGCTTTCCTGTGTGTGTTGATGATATACATTTACTGCGCGGTATAAGTAAATATCTAATGTTTTTAATAATCGCTTTGTGTATCGTGTGTGGTACTGTCGCAGTTGTTAGTTTTGGTGCTAATTTGTTCCAGGTTGTGCCATTGTCGTTTAAACAATGGTTGGTTGTGTTTGGCCTTGCTTTCTTGGTTATACCGATGGATTTAATAAGAAAGTGTTTGTTAAAAAGTAACTAACCCTTGCAAAAGTTATGCTTTGTGATTAAATGAAATATATGAAAATCATAGATGCGCATACTCATATTGATTATATAACACCAAATTTTCAAAAGGATGTGGTGGGCTGTATTTGCTGTGCAGCACAAGAAAGTGCGTGGCAAAAAATGATTGATTTGATAAAAGTAGATAAACGCGTATATGGGGCATTTGGTGTTCATCCTTGGTTCGTGGATGGCATTGATGATGATTTTGATATAAAATTAAAACTATTACTGCAAAATGATTCGATTTATATGGTTGGCGAAATCGGGCTGGATAAATATAAACCATATATGGAAAAGCAGGAGGATGTTTTTATAAAGCAATTTAACATTGCTGTTAAATTAAAACGAATCGTTTGTTTGCATTGTGTTGGTGCTTGGGATAAAATTTTGCATATTTTGAAACAATATAAAAAGGAAGAATTACCAATAATTATTGTTCATGGCTTTGATGCAAACGAACAAATTTTAAAGCAATTATTAAAATATGAAAATATATATTTTTCTGTTTCTAAAAATGCTGTATACGGTAAAAACTGTCGTATAGAGCAAATACCGAAAAATAATATTTTAATAGAGACAGATGGCAAACCAGATGTGATATTGTCTGAATTGATTGATATGATAGAAAAAAGAAAAAATGAATCGAATTTGTCAGAAACTATATATAACAATACGCAAAGGGTTTTAAATAATGAATAGATTACACAGAATAACTTTGTTAATGGGAAACGATGCAGTTAAAAAATTACAAAAATCAACAGTGATGGTTGTTGGTTGTGGCGCGGTTGGTTCTTTTGCGATTGAATCATTGGTACGAAGTGGGGTGGGGCATATAATCTTGGTTGATTTTGATGTGGTCGAAGAATCAAATATAAATCGACAACTTTTTGCACTGGATTCCACAATTGGTAAACCAAAGGTTGAAGTTGCTGCACACAGAATCGCCGATATAAATCCAAAAATCAAAGTTAATATATTTAATATGTTTTTTGATGAAAATACTGTATTAAATGTAAAACCAGATTTTGTCATAGATGCTATAGATACTGTTCCGTCTAAAATAGCATTATATAAATGGTGTGCAGATAGCAATGTCCCTTTTATATCATCAATGGGGGCGGCGCGCAAGACAGATTTAACAAAGGTAAAAGTTGGAACAATATCTAAAACAACAGTGTGTCCGTTGGCATCAAAAATTCGCCGTATGGTTCGTGATTTAAATATTAACGATTTTCCTGTTGTGTATTCCACAGAAGTTGCGAAGCCACAAAAAAATGGCGGTAAAGAGTTTGGTTCTATCATTACTGTGACAGGTATGTTTGGGTTGTTGTTGGCGGATTTTGTTATTAAAAAATTAATTTCCTGAATTTGTTGTATACGGTGGATTATGTCGTATGTAAGAAATATATCCTATGGATACATGCCTATGTAATTATTGCATATTGTTTGATAGAATGGTTGTGTTGAGATTAATCAGCAACAAAAGGAGAAACTTATGAAAAAACTTATTGCCACATCAATGGCAGTATTAATCGCTGCACCAGCATTTGCAGGTGGGCAGAATTATAAACAAGAAACAACCAATTTTTTTGGTTGGGACATTTTGCCGTATGTCACACTGCGTGGTGGTGCTACGTATGGTAATTTGAATTATAATTTTAATGATACCAAAAAAAGTGTCAGTCAAGATTTATATCAGTTGCGTGCCGCTCTTGGTTTAAGTATGTATGATACAGCACGTTTTGAAATTGAAGGTTCTTTCTTTACAAGAGGAAAAGATACCAAAGATTTTGGAACCATACAAGATGTAAAGGTTACATCTGATAACATAGAATTGATGGCTAATGCGTATATGGATATCGGGCATTTCCATTACATCCAACCATTTGCTGGTATCGGTGCGGGTTTGGCATTCATAGATACCAAAGCAAGCGCGGCAGGTATATCTGACAAAAAAGATAATACAAGATTTTCTGCGATGGCGACATTGGGCCTAGAAATGCCATTTGGATGTTATGCTGTTGATGTGGCTGCGCGTTATAACTATATTGATGTTGCCTCTGGAATGCATGATTTTAGTGGAGATATTGGTATTCGTTATATGTTTTAACTTTCCTTGTTTCGCTTTGAAATCCCGTGTTAAACGGGATTTTTTTGTTGTTAGATGTTTGAATTATGTGCTAGTATAATTCAATGTTATGAAAAGATTCTTAATTTTTATTTTTGTTTTTTCTTGTGTCAGTGTTGCAAATGCAAACCAGCATTTTGAAGTGGGTCCAAATTATGCTGATGTTTCTTCTTTTGATGATTCGGTCGTATATGTTGATAGCGGTGTGGTTGTTTCTTCTTTGGGCAATACAATAACAATGCATGAACCTGTTTACTTACATAACAGTGGATATATAAACGGAACAATAAACACCGATGGAAATATTTTGGTCGTTTATAATTCTGGAATGATGTCAGGCGGAATAAATCCAAATGGTGGTCTGGTAAAGCAAGTCATTACTTCGGCATCAGAAATAACCGACATCGGTATGCCAGACGGGCAAAAACCAGTTGTAGAAATAGAAAATTATAATAATTTTGATTTAAAAACTTTGTCTGGTATCAATGCGTCATCTTTTATCATAACGGAATCTTCAATAGTTATGGATAATTTTTCAGATTGGCAAATGTGTCCCGAAAATATAGAACTTAATGGAAATATTTCGTTGATTATCAATAATCCGGATAGTGTTCAATCAGGTGAAGTTATAAAATATACAAAAAGCGGGACTAGAATTTTTGTTAAAATTAATAATTTAGATAAAATGTATAAACCAGAATTAGAGGTTTCTGGTGGTGGAATTGTCTTAAATCTCGTGCGCGAAACAGATTACAGTGTGATTTTTGTCAACAGCAATAGTGTTACAGACAAAAGAAGTACGGCATTAGAAACAATTCGAAAAAACAATCCAAATGATAAATTATTGCTGGCATTGGACAAAGCAAGCAGTATGGATGAAATCAAAAGATTGGAAAAATTGTCGTATAGATTTAATCATGGTATTTTATTACGACCAATTAAAATGATAACAAAATTTTATTTACCAGATTTGATAACCAGTGAAAGTTATTCTGGGGTTGGTGTTATACCGTATTATATAATGTCAGATAAAATGGATGCCATGGGGGCGCGTATTTATGCGGGTTACAAGCATGATAATTTATATTTTTATGCTGGGGTTAACTTGAATAATTTTGAATATGGCGATGAATTAAATGATTTTTCCGGATGGGTTTATGGATTGGATGTTCAATCTAAACAGGTGTTTGATAAACTTTGGTTTAGTGAGATATTGGGACTTTCTTTGACTGATTTCAAAGCAGATTATATTTCAACTGACGGGACAGTAAAAAATAATCCTTTGGCAATGTCTTGGTATGGGGATGTGTCAGTCGGGTATGACTTTGAAATCGATAAGGAAATTATGTTAACACCTATAATAGGTTTTGCTTATCATCCATATAAAGTTGCAGATTTTTCAGAAACAGATTCATATCTTCATTTTGGTGGGGATATAAAATACTTTTTTGTTATGGACGGAATAAAATATGAATATTCGGCTTTGGCTGGATACGGGACAAATGGTGATTTGTTTGCTAATTTAAAAATAGGTTTTATATCTGTAATGGACGAAGCAGGTATATCGTTAAATGCAGGTGTTTTAAAAGATGATTTTGATTATCATTACAAAATATCACTGAACGCAAAAGTTTTATTTTAGGTTATTTTATTATTTCACCACGAAGTGATGCTTTGTTTGCATCTGTTATTTTTATTTTTTGCAAAGGTTGTATTTCTGTGTTTGGTTTTTCAACAATGCATTGTTGCATATATGGTGTGCGGAATATCAAATTGCGACCGGTCTTATCAGGACCTTCACATAAACAAATCATCTCACGATCAATACAGGATATATTAAATTCGCGTTGATTTTCATTTAACAAAGAATCAAGTTGTTGCAAGCGAACAGATTTTATTTGTTCGCTGATTTGATTGGACATCAATGCTGCCGCCGTATGCGGGCGGGGTGAATATTTAAAAGAATATGAATTTATATATTTTATTTCACGCGCTATACGAAGAGTTTCTGCAAAATCTTCGTCTGTTTCATCTGGGAAACCAACAATAAAATCAGACGATATTTGAATATCTGGTCGTGCGAGTTTTAATTTTTGAACTATGTCTTTATATGCACCAATATCATTTGGACGATTCATTTTTTTTAATATGCGCGGGCTTCCGCTTTGTATCGGCATATTTAAAAATGGTAATAATTTAGGTTCTTGTTTGAACATTTCAATTAAATCGTCAGTCATTTCTGTAGGGTAACTGGAAGTAAAGCGTATACGGTGGATTTCTGGCAATTCAGCAGCACTTTTTATTAAATCTGATAAACGATACAATTTACCGTTTTTATCAGTGTATTTATATCCATTTACATTTTGTCCCAGAAAGCAAATTTCGATTGCACCGGTTTTTGCCGCATTTATCGTGTCACGCACGACATCATCAAAGGGTCTTGATAATTCACGGCCACGTGTGTATGGGACAATACAATAGGTACAGCAATGATTACACCCTTCTTGAATTGGTATATATGCAACAGTTGGCGATTTTGTTATTTGTGGTAATTCATCAAATTTTTCAAGCCCAGACATATCAATATTTAACAATTTTGTGTCTGGGTTTTTAATTATTTCTGGCAGTTTATGATAACTTTGTGGTCCCAGGACAAAGTTTAATTCGGGTATGCGTTTAAATGCATCACCACCAGATTCGCGTGCCACACAACCAACGATGCCGAGCAGGGCGGATTCTTTCTTTGCGCGTCTTATGCGGCCCAATGCAGAATATACTTTGTCGGTTGCCTTGGCACGAACGGCACATGTATTAAGGATGATTAAATCTGCATCTTTAACATCTTCTGTTTGTGTCATCCCATGTTTTTCCAGCATGGCGGAAATTCTCTGTCCGTCATACACGTTCATTTGGCAACCAAAAGTTTGTATAAAAAATTTTTTCATTTTTTATTTATGTTTTGTGTTTTCACGTCTGATGTTCAAAGCATATTGTTGTTTTTGTTGTTCAAGTTTATCAGTAATTTTTGTGTTTAATTTTTTGTGTTGAACATGTATCTCTTTTGTGCCGTATCCAGATAAAGAACCGGTAATAGGGTTGTAATCAATAAGTGTAACGATTTCCATTTTATACTCCTTTTTTGTGTTTTTAATTTAATTTTTGTTTCAACAAATCACTTACCATTGCTGGGTTTGCCTGACCGTGTGTTGCTTTCATAACATTACCAACAAAGAAGCCAAGCAGACCAATCTTGCCAGATTTGTATTGTTCAACCTGGGCTGGATTGTTTTTAATAACTTCATCCACAGCTGATTCGATAGCGCCAGTGTCAGTAATTTGCTTCATGCCGTATTTATCGGCGATTTCATGAATTGTGCCACGTTCGCCGTCCAGCAT
>JAKSTD010000049.1 GCA_024402755.1 Alphaproteobacteria bacterium | reverse complement strand
AAACGGATGAATTGCCATTTTTTGATGGTGAATTGGTTTTGATGAAATGTGATATACACAGTGATGATTTTTTGCGTCATATAATTGCAATAAATAAAAAACAAAATAATGGTGAAAAATTTTATTTAACACATTGTGCGATATTTTATGATAAATCGGGTGTGCGACCAGCGTTTATTTTGACTGATGCGGCTTGTGTTCCATATCCAGATGAAAATCAACTTACACACATAGTGAAAAATGCGGTTAATTTAGTTGGTCAGGTTATGGATAAAACGCGTGCACCATTTATATCATTGATTTCCGCAGGTGGCGACAGCAACATAAAAATAGCACCACTTTTACACGATTGGCACGAAACACATAAAAACGAATTCCCGGAAAACACATTGCGCATTGAACAGTTAGATGTTGCGCTGGATAAAAATATTCGCATTGAAAAACATTTATCTGGCGAAATCGCAGACATTATCGTTGTTGATAATATAAATACAGGCAACGCGATATTTAAATCTTTATCAGTTTTGGGAAATTGGGAACCAGCATGCTTTTTAATGGGTGCAAAAAATATGATTATATTAAATTCCCGTGGCGCAACAGAAGATGCCTTGATAAGAAATATTGTGCTGGCAGTTAAATAAAAAAACCGGCATTGCCGGTTTTTTTTGTTTAATATGATTTTGCAACAAATACAAAACTTGGGTCTTTATCGTCAAGACAGCGCCGGGATATTTTATATTTTTCAATCAACCCATCAAATTCTTCGTTTGTGGTTAAATCGTATTTGATACGGAAAAATCCAATCTTTCCAGATTCCAATACGGATTCTAATTCTTTTAAATCTTTGACATCGTGAATCATGGTTTTATTACGTTTTTCAACAGCAATCAACATATCATGTTGAATTGTATCCAACATATTTTGTGCATCGTTTATAAAATGTTCTACTGCAACAGTTGTTTTGGATGATTTACCCAAATCACGGCGCGTCACGGTCAATGTATTATCCGCCATTTCTTTTGCACCAATTTCAACGCGCAATGGAACACCGCGTTTTATCCATTTCCACATTTTATCAGGTGCACGCGCATCAGTATCATCAACCAAAACACGAATGCCCTTGGTGCGTAATTGTTCTGCTAATTTATTCGCACAAGCATTTAATTCTTTTTCATTTTCTTCACGAGTTATTGGAATAACAACAATTTGATATGGCGCAACTATTGGGGGTAAAATCAAACCATCGTCATCAGAATGTGTCATAAACAAACCACCCATCATGCGGGTAGATGTTCCCCAAGATGTTGTCCAACCGTGTGTTAATTTCCCATCTGTCCCCAGATATTGAATACCAAAAGATTTTGCAAAATGTTGTCCCAAATCGTGTGAAGTCCCGGCCTGCAGTGCCTTGCCGTCTTGCATAATTTGTTCAACTGTATAAGTGTGGTCTGCACCTGCAAATCTTTCCTCGACTGTTTTTTCGCCCATAATAACAGGTATCGCCAAAACATTAGCCATATATTCGGCATACATTTTATGCATTTTACGCGCGTCTTCATTTGCCTCATCATGCGTGGCGAAAACATTGTGTCCTTCTTGCCAGTTAAATTCAGCGGTGCGCAAGAACAATCTTGGGCGCATTTCCCAACGCATAACATTTACCCACTGATTTAATTTCAATGGCAAATCACGATAAGATTGAACCCATCTTGACATTGCTTCGCCGATAATTGTTTCAGAAGTTGGACGAATTATGTATGGCTCAGTCAGTTTTGCTTCTGGGTCTGGTTGCAGTGTTCCGTCAAGCATTTTTAAACGATAATGTGTGACAACGGCTGCTTCTTTGGCAAAGCCCGCGACATGTTCTGCTTCTTTATTGAAAAAATTAATAGGTATCAACAATGGGAAATTAGCATTTAATACCCCGCTTGCTTTTATTCGTTTATCCATTTCATCACGCATCAGTTCCCAAATTGCCCAACCGTATGGTTTAATTGTCATGCAACCACGTACAGGTGAATTTTCAGCCAAATCCGCCGCCACAATTAAATTTTGATACCATTCACTAAAATTTTCACTTCTTGTTGGTGTAATCGCTGTTTTCATTTTTTCTACTCTTTTCTATTATTTGTTTTTCATATATTCTTTTGAAATTATTTCATGCAGGTGTTCTGCCATTTGTTTTCTATCCATACCCGATAAATCGGGAACGGGCAATACATCTATTTCAACCAAGAAACCGCCCAGGCACATTATATGAAACACCTGCATCAATGCACTGCGTTCGGTCTTACAAAATGGACCAACATCCATTTTTTTATTATCAAAGTAAGCAAAATGATTTGCCATATCTTCATCGCTTATTTTTGTGCCATCTTTCAAACGATAATGAATAACAACCGGTTGAACAGGGATACCTGTTTTTTGAATAACATCAAACATAGAACTTTTGAATTGTTTTACATAGGCACCGTTCGTAGATGTCCCCTCTGGAAAAATGAATAAAGGATAGTCTACGTGTGATAATTCTTGATTGATTAAATCTAAAACTTCCAATGCATGTGAAGGACGACGGTCAACAAAAACTACGCCAAATTTTTTTGCCATCCAACCGACAAAAGGCCATTCGCCAATTTCTTTTTTACCAAAAAAAGAACCACCAAATGCCACAGGAAAAGTAGATAGTTCAAAGATAGATATATGATTACATACACATAAAAGAGGGCGTTTTTTTGATAATTCACCTTTTACTTTGAAGTTTATACCAATAATAGAATTACATTGGCGCATGAAAAAACGCATATATTTTACAGAATATTTTCCGCGCGGTATAAAACATAAAATGACAGCGTTCACAAACAATACTACCAATGCAAAAACAAATAAAATTAATGCACGTGTGGTATTAAAAATATTTTGTTTGCGAACTTTCATTTTTTTATTTGTCCTCGTTTTCATATTCGTCTTTGCCAATGTATTCAATATCGGCGGCATCTTCACGCATAAACAATTCGCCAAATGCCTTTATTGCCTTGGCTGTGCCGGTAAACGGCGACATAATTATACGGGTCAACAGATGCAGTGGGCCTTCTTTGATATCAAATTCATCAAAGGCATTTTCAGAACCAGCAAAATGTTTTTGGAATATTTTATCAATTTTCCTTGTTTGGACCAAAACAAACACATCGTATGTTCCAAAAGGTTTATCGATAAATACACCGCGTCCAAATGTCGCCCCCAGGCGCAAATACCCTTTAATCAAAGGCGTCATTTGTTTTCTTGCTTCGTCTTCGTTAACAAATGCGCGTGGTAAAATATTCATCTGGGTCATACGTGGGTCAACACTGGGGTCCAAATTTTCTTTTAACACCGTTGCCAACAAATGCGAAGGTGATAAACAGTTATAATAAAGATACGATAATGCCTGGGCAGATTGTGCAGGATTTGTTCCAACAAAAGACGGGACACCGAACAAAAGAACAACTTTGCGTTTAACAACATATTCGCATAAACCCGCCCACAATAACCGGATAACCAAACCATCATCGCGATATTCTTTTTTTACGCAAGCACGTGACATTTCTGCGATATTGCCACGAACTTTTTTTATTTTTGATAAATTAAATTCACTTTCTGTATAAAAACCGCCCATTTTTTCAGCGGCATCCCTGTCAATAATACGATATGTTCCAACAATTTTACCATTATGTAAAACAGCCATATAATCGGCATAAGTATCATAAGTATCATATTCTTCGCCAAGGTTTTTTTGTTCTTCACTTGCAGAAGCGCCTTCTTCCAAACAGAACACTTCATAACGCAGTTGGCGAACCTGCTTTCTTTCTTCTTTGTTGCGTGTCAGGCGGACTTCGAAATCACGAACTTTTATAGCCATAATATAATTCCTTTTATATTTATCCAGGTAATATTACCAAAGAACAACTTCACAATCAATCGTTTTTATTTCTTCTGGACTTTTGGGAAAATTAGTATAGGGGGCAAAGGTTATATTACTTTAACTTATCAGACAATTCGGCGATGGCGATTGCATACCATGATGAATTATTCCATTTTTTTATTCTGTAAAAATTAGGATAAGTCAAGTATGCCTTAATCACTGGTGTTGGTGCAACATCTGAATCCAGGTTTTCGTTTGCTTGGGATTCCAACATTTTATCAATATTTTTAACATCTGCAACCAAGCCAACAACAGCATCATCTGCATCCACCGGTGTTCCATCCATATTCATCACACCCAACTTTGCCCATTCTGTGAAAGTTTTCTTTGTATCGCCACCAATTAAATCCCTGTCGAAATCAGCCGGCAAAATAACACGATGCACAATCGGTTCATATTTGTTCCATCCCAACTTGTTCAAATAATTCCCGGCACTATACATTGCATCACCAATGCTGTGAATAATATCAATACGACCATCGCTGTTCCCGTCCATACCGTATTGTGCCAGGGTTGTTGGTATAAATTGAAAATGTCCCATCGCGCCTGCCCAAGAACCATAAATGTTATTGATTGCTAATTTATTTTTATCAGCAATTTTCATCAATGCGATTAACTGTTTTGAAAAGAATTCTTCACGTCGTCCTTCATAAATCAAAGTGATAAAAGCATTTGTTAATTGATATTTTGATTTGACCGCGCCATAATTAGATTCCATCCCCCAAAAAGCCAATACAACATTACGTGGAACACCAAATTTTTTTTCCACATTTGATAATAATGTAGGATAAGTGGCGCGTTGTTTTTTTCCGTTTTTTACGCGTTCATCACTTACTGTGCGATTTAAATATTGTTCCAAAGTTAATTTAAATTCAG
>JAKSTD010000048.1 GCA_024402755.1 Alphaproteobacteria bacterium | reverse complement strand
TAAGAAGAAACGCGAATTGGTCGAGGCGAAAAACCAAGCAGAAACGGCTGTGTTTTCGATTGAAAAATCATTAAAAGAACACGGCGACAAGATTTCTGCAGAAGAACGCGAAGCCATTGAAAATGCTAAAAAAGAATTGAGCGATGAATTGGCAAAAGCAGAAGCAACCGTTGAATCTTTGAAAGCCAAGACGGATGCGTTGACAGAAAAGGCAATGAAATTGGGTGAAGCGGTTTATAAAGCATCCCAAGAAGCACAAAAAGCAGAAGAGAACAAATCTGGCGACAACAACGGTGCAACGGACGCAGATTTTTCTGAAAAGAAATAATGTTTTCTCTTTTTTTCTTTGAAAACCGCCCGTTTGGGCGGTTTTTTGTTGATTTGTACTGGTTTTGTGTTATATTGTTCGCGCATGAATAAAGATATAAATGATTTTTATCGTCAACCAAAATGTGTCTTGTTCCTTACTGGACTTACGATTATATCGATTTATACTTTGATGAACAAATTAAAAGCAAAAGCACGAGAAAAGACAAAAGATAAGATAAGATAACCAAAGGTTGGATTATGACAGAAAAAATTAAATCGGTTGTTTTGGCTACTGGAAAACAAGAATTTGATAATTTCGAAGTTCTTGATTATGTGTTGGCTTATAATGAACAATGGGGCGAATTTGTTATGAATCCACGAAATGTCGTTAATTATGACAATAACCAAATAATTAATTCCAAAGTAGATATGGCCAAATTTATTGGTTGCAAACGCAAAGATGAATTGGTCTGTTCGCGTTCAAGGGCTAAAAAAGGACAATATTTATATACTATTGAAGAATATATGACATTAGAAAAAATCAAAGACAGATTTGTTGAAAAAGAATATAAAAAAGAAACAGATAAAATTTCAAAGTTCACAAAAACTGAAAAAACTTCAAAGTTTATGAAAGATTATGTGCAGGGAAAGATGGTAGAATGTACAAGATGATAAGAAATATACCGCCCTTTTGGGCGGTTTTTTTATTTCTTTTTTTCGCCGATATAGATACCTGCATCTGTGGCAATATGTAGCAGTATGTTATCTGGTTCCACACATGCGTTAGATGTCATCGCCCCAATAATGTGTGGGTCTTTTTCTTGTTTGCCTGCATTAAAGAAGTCATCCAATGATACTGTCTTATATTCATTGTTTTGAAGTGCTGTCATAACAAATGTTTCGCCAGATTCAATCGCGTTTAATGCAGTTTCCGCAAAACCTGTTGCCAAAATTCTGTCGCTTGATATTGTGTCGCCTGCCCTTTGGATGTGTTCTGGAAATGCAGTTCGATTTGCAATGCCGTTCTTGGTTAATTCGCGCGATACCATGTCCGCCGGTTTGCCAGAATGTCCGCGGATTGAAATACCTTCGGCAACCATAATAATTCCAAAATCCCGTCTAGATTGTTTTATGTGTTTAACCAAATTATTAATATCAAATTTAATTTCTGGAATTAAAATTGCATCGGCGGCAATCGCGATACCCGCGTTAAGCGCCAAATTACCGCAATCGCGTCCCATTGTTTGAACAACGAACCAGCGATGATGGCTGCGCGCAGTCATCAATAATTGGTCGCAATAAGAAACCAGTTGCTGAACTGCTGTATCAAAACCAATGGTTTTATCTGTTAATGGGACATCCATATCAATAGTTTTTGGTATGCAAACTAACTGCAACCCGGTGTAGATTTCACGATAAAGATGAGCCAATGACAGAGAGCCATTTCCACCAATCAAAATTAACGCATCAAGGTTTAAATCTGATAAAGATTTTTCAATTTCATTTTTGTTATCTAAATTTTCAATCTCTTGTTAAAAGAAGACAATTTTCCCGCGCGTGCAGACGATTCAAAATTAGTATTACCTGCATTTCCATTTGCCAAAATGCTGCCCGCCAGATGTGATGAAGCAAATTGAAATGTTTCATTTGTTAATTCGATTATTTTTGCTGGATTTGCATATAACCCGTCTGTGCCGTCTTGGATTCCAACGACCCGCCATTTTCGAGCAACACACCCGTCCACAATTCGTTGAATCACTGTATTTAACCCAGAACAATCGCCCCCAGTCGTCATAATTCCTATTTTTTTAGTTGCCAATTTTTTCTCCTGTATAGATTCACAAGTATTATACCACAAAATGATTGACAAATAAATATTTTTTGGAATACTTTTGTCAAAGACAAAGGAATTTGATATGGCAACAAACAATATTGGAAAAACAAAACGTTCTACAGACGATTTAATTGATGATGCGATTGATCGTCAACAGTCTTGGTTAGATAATCGTCGCAGATTTACACGTAATTTTTTAAGCAGATTTAATGTGTTTTCTAAACCAGAATCCGAACAACCAAAAGTTGTTGTCGTAAAAACAGAAACAAATACAGAAAGCAAAAACAAATCTGTTCTTAAATCTTATTGGTTGCCGATATTATGCGCTTTGATTGTTATTTTGTTGGCTTTGTTTATAATGTTATTCAAAATCAATGCACCAGTGAAAGTCATTACTCCACCTGTTCCAGAACCAATCGTGAAACCGGTGGCAAGACAGATTAATAGCCCGTCATTTGATTTGGTTCGAATTGAAAACTCTGGTAATATCATAATTGCGGGTCGTAATGTACGTGAATCAAATATATCAATATTGATTAACAAGAAAATAGTTGCAACAAAACACACTAATAAATCCGGTGAATTTGTGTATGCGCCAAGCGATGCATTGGCCCCCGGCAATTATGTTATTTCGCTTATTGACACCGACAAGAATATTAAATCAGAAGATTCTGTGTTTGTATATGTTTCCGAACGCGGCTATAAAAATTCTGTATCATTGCTGATGACCAAAAACGGCAGCAAAGTTATGCAGGCACCAGAACTTATGGATGGTGATTTAGTTGTGTCAAAAATTGATTACCTGGACACCGGTCGTATGGTTGTGACCGGTCGCGCATTACCAAAATTACGTGTATCTCTTTCATTGGATGATAAATATCTGGGGTTTGCAAGAGTTTCTGATTATAAAAACTTTGGTCTTGGGGCAGATATTGGAAAATTAGAAAGCGGCAAAGAATACAAATTAAATGTTCGCCTGCACGACAGCGAAGGGACAACTGTCGCGAACATAGAACATAAATTTGTTATGCCAGAAATGACCGGTGACGACAACACTTTTTATACTGTTCGTCGTGGCGATTGTTTGTGGATAATCGCAAGAAACTTTTTGCGCCGCGGGGTTTTGTTTACCATGATAGCAGAAAGAAACAATATTGATAATCCTGATTTAATTTTTCCGAATCAGTTGTTGCAAATTCCAATGAAAGATTAAATCTAAACACCTGTGGAGGCAAACCATGCAAGATACGAAACACAGAAATTATGAATATGTTCCTTCTTTGTCTAAACAAGAACAGATCGCATCAGATTTGTTAGAATCAATGATGTTTTTTATAAAAAACACACAAATCAAGCGCGAAGATTGGATTTTGTTGAACAGGTTGTTGCGAAATCTAGAACAAAAAAAACATTCTGCCAAAGTTTTGCGTGGTATAAAAAACAGATTTGAAAAAATTCAAAACCAGTATCAAAGATAATGCAGTATTTAATTCTGGACAAAAGCTATATATTTTTGTAGTATTTTGTTCGTTGCGGGTGTGGTATAATGGCAGCACGAAAGCTTCCCAAGCTTTAGACGAGGGTTCGATTCCCTTCGCCCGCACCAAGATTAAGTTTGGTCGTGTATAAAACGGATAAGTTATGACAGATAATGAAATCAGGCAGACACTAAGAGACGTTTTGGTTCTTACGAATTCTATGGACAAAGAACATCTAACAAAAATGTTGCAAATATTACTGGCTTCACAATACGTGGGGAGTGATGCAAATTTATTTTGCGTTATCAATCTTCGGAAAAATGTTAAAAAGCATTTGAATAAATATCTCGACTCTAATCATTTGTTGGCAAGATTTAATCACAAACAGATAAAACAAATCTATGCGATTATGGGTGATTATGGACATTATCCTGTGTGCAAACTTTGTGGAAAACCTATTCATCTAAACAGTGAAACAGTTCGTAATTCTGTGACCCAAAGAAACAACAAGGAATTTACCTGGGATCATATTTATCCTAAATCATTGGGTGGGGCGAACGATTTGTCGAATATGCAGGCCGCGCACAAGATATGTAATAATCACAAAGGCAGCAATCTTCCAGAAGAACACGTGCATTATCAAATAAGTATTGTCGTTAATATTGATTTTGATGGTTGTTTCGATAAAAATTTTCGCAACAAAAATCGAAACACAAAAAAGGTCAGTTCTGCTTTACGCAAACAAGATGCGTGGTGTCATAAACATAAAAAGCGCCATTTTGGCAGATGTTGTGGTAGATAACATATAATAAATATTTGACTTTTCAAGTTTTAAAGTCCATAATAGACCTGCAAATCCCAAAGATTGCTATTACTAATTGCCCTGTGTGCGGTATGCACAAGGAACATCAACCGGCGAGTTTTCGCTCTTGATGACGGTTTTGGTATGTTTTTGGGCAAATAAAAAGATTAAAAACAAAAAAGGAAATAAATATGGCAACAGTTATTAGATTGGCACGTTATGGCGCAAAAAAACGTCCTTATTACCATGTCGTGGTTACAGATTCTAGAAACGCACGTAATTCTGGTGCGATTTTGGAAACAGTTGGTAAATACAACCCAATGTTGGCGAAAACAGATGAAAAACGCGTTGTTTTAAATATCGAAAAAATCAAAGAATGGATGGCTAAAGGTGCAAAACCATCAGACCGTGTTTACAAATTCCTGGCAAATGCTGGCTTGGTTGCAGCTAAACCAATCCCGACACAAACCAAGAAAAA
>JAKSTD010000047.1 GCA_024402755.1 Alphaproteobacteria bacterium | reverse complement strand
AGTGTATTTTTTTATTTGTTCTTTTTATTTGTTTGTTAATTTTAATTCTATACGGCGATTTTTTTGTAATGCCTTGGCATCTTTGCCATTATCGATTGGATACATATCGCCAAATCCAGTTGGAATCAATCTTGGTCGTGAAACACCGTTTTTTATCAATTCGTCCGCAACAGAAGCCGCGCGTAAAAGTGATAACTGCATGTTGTTCCAATAGCCAGGTGTTCCAGGAATTACAGGTTTATTATCTGTATGCCCATCAATACGGATAATCCAATCAATATCGCTTGGGATTTTCTTTTCCAAATCTTTGATAATCCCCGCCAATATTTTTAATTGAGATTTGCCATCTGCAGACACCTGGAAAGAACCGCTGTTAAACAAAATATCACTTTGAATAATAAATCTGTCCCCATCGGTCTTTATAGAATTGTTGTCCCCCAGTGCCGTCTTTACTTGCTTATAAAATGCAGATTGATATTGCGAAAGCGAATTCAATTCTGCAACCTTTTCTGCCAATGCAGTATTCAGTCGATTTGACATTTCTGTATATTCTGCCTCTTTTTGTTTTGCTGTGTTTTCTGCATTTTGCAATGTTTTTTCCAGTTCGGCAATGCGCGTATTCAATTCATTTATTTCAAGATTTGCCTGGCTTAATATATCTTGGCGGTCTGTATCGCCTTGGTTGATAAGCGCCTGTTTTTCTTCGTTTGCCAATGCTAATTTTTCGTTCAAAATCGCGATTTGTTGGGATAACTCTTTTTGTTGAGTAGTTAATTCGCTGACTTTGTCTTCGTATGCATTGGCAAGATTTTCTTGGTTTTCAATCATTGTTTCCTGGCTGAGCAGTGCATCGCGCGCAGCAATCAATAATTGTTCCGCTTCTTGTCTGTCGGCAGTCATTTGTTCAATTTGTTCTGCCTGGGCCTGTTTTTGTTGTTCCAATTCTGCGAGTTTTACTGTGCCATTGTTTTTATTAAATACACTGGTGGTTGTCCACAAAAATACGAACACGATAAGCAAGAAAATCAAAATAATCACCAGATTAGAAAACAAATCTACGAATCCTGGCCATGCGTTGGTTTTATCACGAAATCTTATGTTTAACATTTTTTTCTCTCTCTTTTTTTGTTTTACTTTTTAAACAGGTATGTAATAGCTGTGTTGATGTATTCAGCATACGCATCAAAATTATCCATTTCTTGTTGGCTTGTTGGGCGGGTGTTTTTATGGGCAGCCAAATATTTCTTTAATGCGTTAACATTTTCAAAACGTAATATCCTTTTATCAGTTGCATAAAAATCCCGATTCGTTATACACAAAATGTGTGTATCTATGTGTAACCCTTCCAAAGTGTCTGCAAAACACAATTCAATGCGTTTAAGGACATTTTGCAGTATATCATAATCATCAACCAGGGTCGCAATATACAATTTTTCCTTGGTCCCGATTGCAACAATCGCAGGGTATTTACCATTGATTCTAATCAGGTCAGATATTTGATATCCCGCATCCGTAAACATATCATACATATTTGATATTTTTGTATAAGTTGATTCATCCACAGGTGCCTTTTCAGATAATTCATCTGCCTTTGCATCACCTGGGGCTTGTAAAACATAACGCGACATGAAATCAGTCAATTCTTGAAAAAGTGTGTTTTGTGCAAACTGTAATTGTAATCCCAAAAATCCCACAGCCAAACTGCCCGCCAGACCAAGCAAAGAACTGGTGAATGCGGTTGCCATCCCGGATAATGGTCCTGCCATACCCATTTGCATAGTTTGCAATACCGTCTCGTCGCTGAAATCTATATTTAGTAACAATTCTGCAAAGCCGCCAACAGTTATAATCAGTCCCCAGAAAGTTCCCAATAACCCCAAGAATATTAAAGTATTTGTTATATAACGAACCGAATCGCGTTCTTCTTCGATACGAATCGAAACCAAATCCAATAATTCTGTTAAATTTGATGCCGATAATTGAACATGCCGATTATGCAAAGCAGACGAAATAGGGCGTAAAAGACGCGGAACAAAACCATAATTTGCGCGACCATCAAAATATGCATGCATCCATTTATATTCTGGCAAAAGTTTGAAAATGCTGACAAAGCAAAGCCCAATTCCAAAAACCGTTGTTCCAATAATAATACCGTTCAAGAACACATTAGTAACCGCGATATTCAAAAAAGTGCGCCAAAAAATCAGCACAAACACCAGCAAAATCGCCGTGAATATCGACATAATGTTAAGATTTCTGTGAAATTTCTTCATCTGTCCGTTCCCTTATGTATTAAGCATAGTAAAAAATAAAACCATCTGTCAACAGGGATTTAATGTATTCATAAAACCACTTGATTTTTTGTAAAAATTGTTCATAATTGTTGGGTTCCTGCTGATGACATGGGGTTATCGGCTGATATAAACCAAAGGAAATAAAATGGCTTATTATGAAAGTGTCTTGGTTTTTCGCCAGGACTTGACAGAGGCGCAGGTCAAAGACAAAGCGTCTAAATTTACAGAAATTATCCGCGAATTGGGTGGTAATGTGAAATCTGCTGAATTTTGGGGATTGCGCAATTTGGCTTATGTAATTCGTAAAAATCGCAAGGCACACTATGTGATGTTCAATATCGAATTGCCTGGCAACCAAATCGTAGAATTGGAACGTCGTTCCCGTATCGACGAAGATGTTATCCGTTTCTTGAATGTTCGTGTTCCTGAATTGGCAAATACTCCGTCCGTGATGATGAAAAAAGCAACAGAAGAAGAGGTGGCATAATGGCAGTTCGTGCAGCAATTTATCGTAAAAAATCTAACCCATTAAAGGGCAAAGTGATTGATTACAAAGATGTGAAATTATTGTCACATTATATCACAGAACGTGGAAAAATCGTTCCGTCTCGTATTTCTGGGGTATCACAGAAAGATCAACGTGCTTTGGCGGTTGCAATTAAACGCGCACGTCATTTGGGATTGATGCCATTTGTTCGCAACAACCTTGGGTAAAATTGGTTATAATGGAATATCTGCTTGTTGTTGGCGCGTTTATGTAACATTTGTACACTGCACTTGCCAACAACGGCGCATCTACACCATTCTTACCAATTTATAATAAGGATAACTGTTTGGGCTTTGCTCTAACTTTAAAACATAAAGGACAGATAAAATGAAAGTTATTTTAACAGAAAAAATTACTAAATTAGGAAACATTGGCGATTGTGTCGAAGTAAAAACAGGTTTCGCGCGCAACTATTTGTTGCCAAATAACAAAGCAATGCGTTGGACAAAAGAAAATGTTGCGCTTTTCGAAGCAAAAAAAGCAGAAATTGTCGCGCGTCATGAAAACGCGAAAAAAACCGCTGAATCAAAAGTTGATGCTGTTAAAAATGCAAAATTGTATATGATTCGCCAGGCGGGCGATACAGGTCAATTATATGGCTCTGTGTCTTCACGCGACATCGCACGTGAATTGAAAGCAGTTGCCGGGGTTGATGTTGAAAGCGCGCAGGTTATGTTGGGTTCACCAATTAAATCTGTTGGTGTGTTTGATACAAAAATCGCACTGCATCCAGATGTTGTGGTTGATGTAAAAATCTATGTTGCACAATCAAGCGATGAAATCAATGCGTTGGTTGCTGGTAAAAAATTGACTTTTGGAACAAAGAAAGTTGAAGAAGAAAAAGCAGAAGAAAAGAAAGAAGAAGTCAAAGCAGAAGAAGCAACAGAAGAAAAAGCCGATGAAAAGGCAGAAAAAACTGCTGCAAAGAAAGCAACCAAAAAATCAAAAGCAGAATAATGTTTTTTGTGATTCAAATTAAAACACCGCCAATCGGCGGTGTTTTTCTATTATTTATGAACACCAGATTTATTAAATATATTTTGTCTTTTTGAGTAATCTGACATAGCTGTCTTGGCGCAATATTTTGGGCAAGACGCTGCGCACTCATACCCAGCGCTACCTGCACCCGTATAAGAATTAACCCGTTCTTGTTTGCTTTGTTCAAAAACATATGTTTTTCCGTTGTTGTTTTTATATCGACTTACATAACAGTAGCAAGTTTGTGAGCCTGTATTACTATTTTTTGTACAGTTTGACTTGCCTTGTATTGTCCCGTATGAAAACTTCGCATCCCACCACCCGTTGCCTAAACCAGAACATTTTTCCATTTTTGCTGTCATAAAATCACCTTTTACTTCGCAAAATGCAGTTGTGCCATTATTCATTTTAGCGCGCCAATTAGTTGGGTCTGCATTTAAATTGTTCTCACCAATTAATTCTACTAATGTCTTTTTCTGTTCCGTTTTGGTTTTTGTTGCTTCCGTTGTGCTTGGTCTTTGGGCGGTTGATGTGGATGATTTTGCGCTATCATTTCTTTCAACGACTTTCTTTTTTACACAATGTCCCTGGGATACTTCATGAGTGTCTTTGCAGGCGGTTGCGGTGCAGACACTACGGCTTCCTGATTTCCAACAATGTCCAGCGGTTGCATTTGCTGGTAATTTATCAGATGTGCAATCACTGTTGGATTTGCATACATAATAATTACTGTTGCATTCCTTTTCCCCAACAACACCACATGTCGGTTCTTGTGTTTGTTGTTGTGTGGTTTGATTGTTCAAAGAATCGTTTGAATTATTCTGTTGTTTTTTTGTTTCTTGTGAATTCGCATTACCACCTTTTTGTTCAACATTGTCGCTTTGGGTTAGGGTGACGGATGAAACGGTTATTGACTCGCTGTCATTGTCTATATTTGTATCGATATGATTGTCTTGATTTTCGGTATTATCATTTGCTTTATTGGCTTTGTGTTCTTCAGCCTTTTGAGTTACAGCTAGAACAACTGTCGGGGTGATGTATTTATCGGCAATGTTTACCACAATCGTGCGGTAGCGGCTGCCAATAAC
>JAKSTD010000046.1 GCA_024402755.1 Alphaproteobacteria bacterium | reverse complement strand
GGTAAACAATTACAAGACAGGGGAATCAAGCCAGTCGGGGGGTATAGTGCTGATGCGGTTTGGACACATTTAAAGCAAAATCCAAAACTGGCAAAAGAAGTGATTTATAATAACCCGCGTTATGTTTATTTTTATGAAACAGAACAAAAAAGTGTAATTGGAAAACTGGGGACACCACTTTCAAAAATACGAAGTGTTGCGATGGACGATTCTATTTATACTTTGGGGTTGCCGGTGTATGTTAATACAACATTATCTGATGGTCGTTCCTTTAATCGTTTAATGGTTGCCCAAGATACAGGTGGCGCAATTAAAGGTTGGATACGCGCGGACATATTCTTTGGTTCTGGTGATGAAGCATACAAAGTTGCACATGGTCAACATTCCCAGGGGCAAATGTTTATCTTGATGCCAAAGGAATATACTTATGTCAAACCAAGATAAAAAAATAAATTTAGATGTTCGTAAATCTAGACCACAAACTTTGGCAGCTGCGTTTGGTGGATTAATGGAAATTTTTGGTGGGCGTGCCGGTGATGCAGATTTGGCGAAAAATTGGGAAAATATTGTCGATAAAGATATATCTAATATTGCAAATGTGGTCGCAGTAAAAAAAATGCGTAATAAAAAATTTAATATTGTTTTACGACCTGTATCGCCTGCTTTTGCATTGGAATTATCTTATAAATTGGATGATTGTAAAAATCAACTGAATAAATATTATGGTTATGATGCTGTCGCGAAAATAACAATACGGAAATAAAATGAAAAGAATTTTGGGTATTGACCCGGGACTTTTGCATACTGGTTGGGCAATTATAGATGTCGCGGGTTCAACGCGTAAGTATATCGCTAGTGGTGTTATATTGCCACCAACAAAGATTGATTTTGCACAAAGATTGGCTTTTATTTTTAATGGTATAAACGAATTATGTGAAAATTTTAAACCAACAGAATGTTCCATAGAAATTATTTTTGTAAATAAAAACAGTAAAACGACTTTGTTATTAGGACACGCGCGTGCTGCGGCAATTACTGCGGTGGCTGTAAAAGATATACCTGTGTTTGAATACGAGGCAAACAAAGTCAAAAAAGCATTAACAGGTATGGGGCATGCAGACAAAGAACAAATTTATAAAATGTTATCTATATTGTTGCCAGATGCACATCCAAAAACAGCGGACGAAAGTGATGCAATCGCGATTGCTTTGACACATGCGAATACATCAAGATTTGAATTGTAAAAAAATATTTATATGTGTTATATTATGAACACGAGGGAAAAATGGCACGAGAAAAATATCTTTCTATGCGACAAAATGTAACAGGTTTTTCTTTTACAAACCTGGGGTTGTTCACTGGTTTTGCCAGCAGTGTGGTCAGTGCTGTTTATTCATTGGTTTTATTTGATATTTTTAAATTGTTTTTTGCCGAAGAAATGGCATCCAGTGCGGTTGGTATATATGCTGCAATAATCGCGATTTTTTCAATGTGTGTCGGGCTTTTTTCAACACAAATATTGCGCTGGTTTACCAAGACAAGATTGTTGGGGATAGTGTTAAGTTTTTTAGGCGCATGTTATTGCATGATGAGTTTTTCTGTAAAGCCAGGAACATTTATAACCCTTGATTTTATGGCACAATTCGCATTGACTTTGTTGAATATATTATTGCCACTTTTTATATCTGATTTTTCCAAGGGTGTCGGGATGGAAAAATTACATGCGCGATATTTATTGTGGGTAAATATTGGTGCTTTTATTGCGCCAATGTTCGCGATGAGTGTGGTTTCGTTTTTTAATAATAATTATCGTATGCCTTTATTGGCTGCGGGTTTGGTTTATTTTTCTGGCCTTTTGTTTTTTAAACATTTTGGCATTGTCCAAGAAGATAAGATTATAAAACGGGTTAATATGCGGAAAACTTTGCGTGCATTGAAAATAACTGCGTTACAATTTTTTTTTTTTTTTTGTATGTTGCGTGCATATACAGTGATTTTTGGGTATTATGCGTTGCGTGCAATGCGTTATCTTTATGTGCCTATTGTTGTTATTGAAAAAGGTTTTACCAGTGAAACTTTGGGTGTTGTTTTGTCGGTTGGAATATTGCCATACATAATCATAGAATCTTTTATTGGTAAATTGATAAAAAAGTTTGGTGTAAAAATATGGCTGACCATTGGTTTTGTTTCGTTTGCAATATTTTCAATCTTTGCAACATTTGTATCTGGGTATGCATTATTGGCAATATTTGTTTTGTGGCAAATTTCTGGTGCATTTATGGAGGCATGCCACGATTTGCTGTTCTTTGATGATATGCCAAAGGAACACCAGGCGAAATTTTATGGTGTTTTTAGAACCAGTGTGAATTTTCCCAGTGTTATCGCGCCGATATTGGGGGGTATCTGTATCGCGGTCTTTAATTCAACATCTGCTGTTTGGTTAATAACGGCTGTTATGGGGATTTTGTCAACTATTGTTTTATGGTCAAAACATTAAAATATATGCCTTGCGTTATGGTTTTTTTTTGTGTATGATTTCAGTATAAACGAAAGGGGTTGTTTAATGGCAAAGAAAGAAGCTGTAAAAGAAAACATGTCAGCGAAAAATCCGGCTTTGGAATCGGCATTGGCACAAATTCAAAAACAATTTGGCAAAGAAGCCATCATGAAAATGGGTGATGGTTCTCAGCAGAATATAGAGGCGATTTCATCTGGTTCTTTGGGGTTGGATATTGCACTGGGAATCGGCGGTTATCCACGCGGAAGAATTGTCGAAATTTACGGGCCGGAAAGTTCTGGTAAAACAACACTCGCGTTGCATGCAGTGGCAGAGGCACAAAAGAAAGGTGGCACATGTGCATATATTGATGCGGAAAATGCGTTGGACCCAAGTTATGCAAAAAAACTGGGGGTTGATGTTGCAAATTTAATTATTTCACAGCCAGATTCTGGAGAGCAGGCATTGGAAATCGCAGATACGCTTATTAAATCTGGGGCGGTTGATGTTGTTGTAATTGATTCTGTGGCTGCTTTGGTGCCAAAGGCAGAATTAGAAGGAAACATCGGTGATAGTTTTGTTGGGACAACCGCCCGGTTGATGAGTCAATCTTTGAAAAAATTGGCTGGTTCTGTTTCGCGCAGCAATACATTGTTAATCTTTATTAACCAGATTCGTATGAAAATTGGTGTTATGTTTGGTAACCCAGAAACAACATCTGGTGGAAATGCATTGAAATTTTATGCTTCGGTTCGCCTTGATATTCGCAGAACTGGTGCAATAAAAGATAAAGAGAATATCGTTGGAAACGAAACGCGTGTTAAAATCGTAAAGAACAAAGTTGCACCACCTTTCCGGACTGTTGATTTCAAGATTATGTATGGCGAAGGCATTTCTCGTATAAGTGAAATATTGGATATGGGGGTAAAATATAACTTTATTGAAAAGGCAGGTTCGTTTTATTCATATAACAACGAACGCATTGGACAGGGTGAAGCGAATGCGCGTCAATGGTTAAAAGACCATGAAGATGCCCAGAAAGAATTACTGGATAAAATTATGTCGCGCGCCAATGGTATCGCAGAAGAAATGACAACTGGTCCGATCGATGAAAGTGAGGATGTAAACAATGGGGACTGATTAAATAAAAGGGGGCTTTTATGAACTTGACAAGATTTTTTGCGGTAACTAGTGTTGTGTTGCGTGGGCATGTATTTAATCCATTTTGGCACACTCGTCAGCAAAGACGCGCCGTGCGCAGTGATGTTATATCACAGGTTATTCCGCGCTATTTTAAAAGATATTTGCCAAGTGTTGACGCTGTGAAGGAAACAAAAGTCATTAAAAATGATGAAAATGAGAAGATTTTTTCGCTTTGGTTGCAGGGTGAAGAAAATGCGCCAGCGCTGGTAAAAGCATGTTATCGCAGTGTTCGGCGTCATTGCAAGCAAGAATTGATTGTGTTGGATGCGAAATCTGTTTTTGACTATATAACTTTGCCAGAGAAAATTGTTCAAAAATATAAAGACGGGAAAATAGGGCATGCACATTTTGCAGATATTTGTCGTGTTGAACTTTTGTATGAACATGGCGGGTTCTGGTTGGATGCAACTGGTTTTGTGACAGCGCCAATTCCACAATGGATTGTCGATACAGATTTCTTTATGTTTTTAACTGGACATGCAGGAAGCCCATACAGTTTCTGTCAAAATTGTTTCATAAGGGCAAGAAAAGGCGCGTATTTATTGGCAGCATGGCGCGCAATGATTCTTGATTATTGGTTACATGAAAACCATTGTTTTGATTATTTTATGCATCAGTTGTTGTTTAAGACATTGGTTATGAACGAAAAGCGTGCAAAAAAATATTTTGCGGAAATGCCACATGTTGATCAAGATCCAACCCATGCTTTGTGGTGGAGGTATCAAAATGAACCTTTTGATAAAAAAGTTTTTGATGAAGTAACTAGGGACGCCTTTTTTCAAAAAACCACATACCGCGGAACAGATAAAATTGTCCCGGGGTCTTTTGCTGATGAAATGATAAATAAAATGTAGGTGTTGGGTGTGCCAAAGATATCTGTGATTATTCCTGTATATAATGGCGAAAAATATTTAGCGCGTTGTTTTAGTTCGTTGCAAAATCAAACTTGTCAAGATTGGCAGGCGATTTTTGTTGATGATGGCAGCACAGATAAATCTGGCGATATTCTTGATAAATATGCAGCCAAAGATAACCGCATAGTTGTTATTCATAAAAAAAATATGGGGGTGTCTGCTGCGCGAAACGATGGTATTAAAAAGGCGCATGGAATTTATATTCATTTTATGGATGTCGATGATGAAATAGATAATAATTATTATGAATCTATGTTAAAGTTTGCAGATAATCGTGATATTATATGTTCTGGGTTCGTTTCGAATAGCAAATA
>JAKSTD010000045.1 GCA_024402755.1 Alphaproteobacteria bacterium | reverse complement strand
ATTATGATCGTCTTCTACTTCGTCATATCCGTCTGGGAATTCATAGTCTATATCAACAGCTGCGTTGGCATAATGTGCTAATTTTGCGAGCGGTTTGAAACGTAATTTATCAGATGGGATTCCCAACACATTTATCCACCAAGCAAGGCGTTCATTTTTCCAATATTCGAAATATTTTTCGTCTTCGCTTGGGTTAACAAAGTATTGCATTTCCGCCTGTTCAAATTCGCGCATACGAAACACAAAACCGCGCGGGGAAATTTCGTTACGAAATGCCTTGCCAATCTGGGCGATTCCAAATGGCAATTTGTGTGGTTTTGAATCCAGAACATTTTTGAAATTGACATAGGTTGTGGTTGCTGTTTCTGGGCGCAGATAAGCATTTATCGCACCATCTGCCATTGCGCCAATAGAAAGCCCCATCATTAATTGATACGCACGTGGTTCTGTTAAATCAGTACTGCCACAATTATCGCATTTTGTTTGGTCTTTCATTTTATCTTGACGCATGCGTGCGCCGCATTTTTTACATTCAACCAGCGGGTCAGAAAAACTGCCTTCGTGTCCAGAATATTTCCACATTAATCGTTTTGAACTTAATGCAGCATCCAATCCTTCGATGTCATTTCTTGCATAAATCATCGCGTTCCACCAAGCATTGCGGATATTTCGCATCAATTCAACACCGTACGGACCATAATCATAAGCCCCGCCAAGTCCACCATAAATTTCAGAACCTGTGAATATAAAACCGCGTCTCTTGCAAAGTGCAACTATGTCATTAACTGATTTTGCTGGCATCACTAACCCCCCGTGATTACAGTTCTGGTTCGATTGCACTAGCTGGGCAGATTGCCGCACAAGTGCCGCATCCCATACATTTTGCTTTATCTATTTGGCATTTGCCATCTTCGTTATCGAATATTGCCATTGCAGGACATGCCCCCATGCACGCGTGGCATCCAAGACATTTATTTTTATCTATTTTATAAGCCATTTTGTTTCCTTTTTATAATTAGTCACGACTGTTTAATAATCCCAAAAGGTATTCAAACATTGCAACAAAAGAGATATACATGTGCAATGCCCCCAATACCGCCAGTTGATCTTTTTGTTCGCCGTTGCTTAATGTGTAATACGCATTTTTCAATGTTTGCATATCGTACGCGGCAAACAAAGCAAAAATTAATACACCAATCAAGCACACGATTTGACTGAAAGTTTCGCCCATCGGGAAAAACATAGATACGATACCGACCAATATCAAACCAATCAAACCCAAGAACAAAAACACACCCAAGAAAGACAAATCTTTAACTGTTTTATATCCAAAAAGCGCCATGCAGGCAAACATCACAGCCGCCAAAACCAACGCGATAATTATTGATAAACCACTTGATACCAGAATCATAGGTGTAATGGCTATACCCATAAAGATTGAATATAAAAACAACAAAAGCATCGCTGTGGTTGGCTTCATCGAAAAAGCGCGCATTTGTGCCCATATAGACAAGCCCAATCCTGCAAAAGTAATTATATAATATGTGACGGACAACCCGCCAGAACCGTTAATCAAAGTCGTAAATGCCCCGGTAATCAGCATAATAAACGTAGTCAACGCAGTAACCAAAACGGCGCCCGTCATTAAACCAAATATGCGTCTAAGATAAGATTCAATTCCACCACCGATTTTTCTTGAAACAGCTTTTGTCATTGTTTTCTCCTGTTGTTAAAAGTTATTGTTTATTTGAAATATAATATACACCAGTTAATAATTCAAGCGATATAAAATTATAAATTGGATATTTTTTTATAATAACACTTGACAAATGTAATATTGTCAACTATACTAAGCGAGTAATGTTAAACAAAAAGGAGTAAACATGGCAGCTAGCGACAACAGAAATTATGGCACATTGGAACCAGAATATTATCAAGAAAGTCTGGGACCATTGACAGTACAGGGTAGAAAATATGCATTGGTTTCTGAATTAACAGAAAAATTAAACAGTGTTCAAAATGAATTGAAAGAATGCAAAAAACAACAAAAAACTTTGCAAGCAAAAGGTAAAGATTTGAACGAAAAAGATATGAAACGTATGAAAAAATGTGAAGAAATAGTCGCGAATTTGAAAGCGGTTATTAATACAGAAGTAACCAGATTTAATTTGAAAATAAAATAAAACACAAAAGCCACCATTTGGTGGCTTTAATTTTTGGTTGAAAACAATATGTGTTTAATAATAAAATAATCTAAAAAAGGAATGTTTATTATGGCTATTGTAATCAATCCAATTGATCCTGTCGCTTTTTCTGTGTTTGGTTTGCCGATACGGTGGTATGCGTTGGCTTATATCGCTGGTTTTGTTATCGGGTTTTATTTATTCAGATATTTTACACGAAACAAAAACGATGAAATTTATCTGACTAAAAAACAGTTGGATGATTTTGTGACATTTATTGTGTTGGGGGTAATTATTGGGGGGCGGTTGGGTTATGTGCTGTTTTATAATCTGTCATTTTTTATTGAAAATCCGTTGGAAATATTTGCAATTTGGCATGGGGGAATGAGTTTTCACGGTGGTCTGCTTGGTGTAATTATTGCGGCATTTTTATTTGCGTGGAAAAATAAATTCCCCGATAAATCTGTTTCGCGTAATGCGTTCAGGATGTTGGATGTATTATCGGTGGTTGCGCCAGTTGGAATTGGATTGGGACGTGTTGCAAATTTTATAAACATGGAAGTAATGGGACGTATTACACAATCCCCATTGGGGGTTGTCTTTGTCGGTGGACCAGAATATCCCCGCCACCCAAGCCCTTTATACGAAGCAACACTCGAAGGATTTGTGTTATTTATCATAATGTTGTTGTTATATACAAAAACACGGTTGCGCAAATTCCCTGGCGCGGTCAGTGGCTTGCTTTGTGTGTGTTACGCGGTTTTTAGAATATTTTGTGAACAATTTCGCCAGCCAGATGCCCAGATTGGTTTCTTGACTGGTTGGGGATTGACAATGGGACAGATGTTATCTGGAATCATGTTGATAGCAGGTGTCGTTATTTTTTATTGTGCAACAAGAAAGAAAAGGTTGTAATTATTATAGAAAGATGGCGGATGGTGAGGGATTATCTTGGCACTTTGTGCCTGCGTTGCAACCGTAACGATTACACTGCATTAACATTTGTGAAATCTACTTGTTGTCGAACCCGGCAACTTCGTTGCAGGACCTAACCCCAAATCGCCGTTCCAACACCAATAAAAAATGTCCCAAGTGGGACATTTTCCATTGGTGGCGGATGGTGAGGGATTCGAACCCCCGGACGAGTTGCCCCGTCAGCGGTTTTCAAGACCGTCGCATTCGACCGCTCTGCCAACCATCCGAAACTTTTTCGCGACAGGTCTTTCAAACCGGCGGTTTTGGTAATGCGCAAAACATTGTTTTGCTCTTACCTCGCTTCGCAGTCAAGACCGTCGCATTCGACCGCGGCTTTCAACCATCCAAAACTTTTTTATCACGAACCTGTCAAAAGCAAGCATAGTTTATATTCTGCGACAAAAAAAGTCAACAAAATTGTCTTGATAAAATTTTGTCTTGTTGGGAATAGATGCTTTCAAGCATATATGGTATCAAAAGTCAAATATCACTGCTGAAATTTTTTATAAAATTATGGTGAAAAAAATTTTTGTTTTGGTTGCGTTTTTTTTGTTGACTTTTTTATAACATATTGAATAAAGGAGATAAATTTTATTTAAAGTTTTTTTGCACTTATTATTTTTTGTTTTTTTTCGATTCGAATTTATGGTATAATATGGGTGTATTTAAAGTTCAGTTTTAACATAGCGGGAGGAACCTTATGAGAAAACTATTTTTAACCTCAGGAATTATCCTGAGCATGGTCAGTCAAGCATCTGCGTCGACAGATGTTAATTATAGTAACAACAGTTACAGTGCATCTGCGTGTACATATCCGTATTTGGACACGTATGAATCATCGTCTTCATTAGAAGCGAAATGGGATGCGAACATATCTGGAAAAATTACATTAAACAGTGACAGATTTGCAAATTCTGGTGATTCAACTGCCAAAACCACTGCGGATACGGCGGCGGCATGGGCAGAGGTGTAGAGTAAATATGGAACAGGTATCTATTCCAGTACCGCGAACGCGACAAGCGAAACAAATGCCATTACTGGCTTAACAACCATGCCAGCTATGACAGGTTATAATTTCCAAGGATTTTATACTGGCAAGGCGGGAAGCGGAAACCAGGTTATCGATTCGTCTGGTAATTATTTGCCTGCCGCGAAAACCCAGATTACCTCATCTGGTACCCAGGCGACATGGTATGCGCATTGGACTGCGAAAAATAATATTACGGTTTCGTATGATGCTGGCACAGCAAGCAATCCATCTAATGCCAACAGTGCCACGCATACACCGGCTGGTTCCACCGCATCACAGACCGCAACATACGATTCATCTTTGACATTGGCGGCAAACGGTTTTACTGCACCGGCGGGATATACATTTAATAAATGGTCTTCGCCAAAGGTTTTAACCACTGGTGATTCCACAATAACACAATATAGTGCGGGTGCTCCCATTAATCCATGGAAAGTGGCAGACAATATAACATTGACCGCGACATGGACACCAATCGATTATACGATTACATATAAAGATGCCACCAGCGATAGTATGGGAACAGCATTATATGGTTCTTTGACTGGTTCTGTTCCGGCGGCGCAAAAGATTTCATATGATAACAAGGTTAATTTGACATCGATGACCGGCACACGGACGGGGTATAGTTTTCTAGGATGGTCTGGTAACAGGGATGTAAGGACAGTGGCTGGAACAGGTAGTATGGATTACGGCAATGGTGAATCTGTGACATACTTATATCCTGACAATGCAACATTAACCGCTGTATGGGACCCAAACATATCTGGTGCGATTACATTAATCAGCAGTGTTTATCCGTCCAACAATACATCGCAAACCGCGACATATACAACAACAACAACCGAAG
>JAKSTD010000044.1 GCA_024402755.1 Alphaproteobacteria bacterium | reverse complement strand
ACAAAAAGCGCAATAAATTTGCGCCTTTTGTATTTTTCTTGATTTTGTATCTTAAAAATCATATTATGGTCGCGTGAAATTCAAAGGACAAAAAATATGGTAAAAGTGAAAGAAAAAATCGCAGATAAACCTGCACACGAAAACGATAATAATGATGAAAAAATATATTTTATGGCATTGGGCGGACTGGAACATGTCGGTCAAAATATGTATATCTATAAGTACCGCGGCAACTATTTAAGCGTTGATTGTGGTATGGGTTTCTTGGAAGAAGAACTCGGTGCCGGTGATGTGCAATATTGCGACACAACTTGGCTTGAAAAGCATAAAAAAGATGTTGTTGCTTTTGTTATGACGCACGGACACGAAGACCATATCGGCGCATTAAAATTTATTTGGCCAAAGTTTAAGAAACCAATTTATTGCACACGGTTTCCGGCTGAAATTTTGCGCCGAACTTTTGACGGTTTGGAAATGGATTACAACCCAGAAAAAGATATTATCGAATTTGATGCGGCGGGTGCAGAATTAAATCTTGACCCATTTGTGGTTGAAACTTTCCATGTTTCTCACTCGATCCCCGAAGCACAAATGTTAATCATAAAAACACCGGCCGGAAAAATTTTGCATACAGGCGATTGGACTTTTAACGATGACAACCCAATCGAACCAGGCACAGATTATGCAAGATTAAAAGAAATCGGGTCCGATCCTGAACTTTTGGCATGTGTTTGTGATTCTACATCAAGCGAAAGACAGACACCGCAAACAACAGAAATTCAAGTTCGCGATTCATTAACCGAGGTTATGAAAAATGCACCAGGGCGCGTGTTTGTAACTGGATATTCTAGAAGTTTGGCACGCATAAAAATGTTCGCAGATGCAGCACATGCCGCGGGACGAGTTGCCGCGATTAAAGAACGCAGCAACCCCAATCCTGTTCCGTATGTAGGTTTACCAGAGTTTCGTGAAATTGGTATTGAATATGGATACCTTGGCAAAGATGATGTTTATACTTTTGATGAAATCAAAGATTTGCCTGCGGAAAAACAAGCAATATTTTTAACCGGGTCCCAAGGCGAAAAGTTTGCTATGTTAACGCGCCTTTGCAACGGCCATGTAAAGGAATTAAAGTTATTGCCGACTGATACCGTGGTATTCAGTGCGATTATCATCCCAGGGCGCGAACAAGATGTTTCTTTCCTTTACAACAAATTGGCACGCATGGGAATCAAGACATATACAATATTTGACACAGACCATATCCATGCAAGTGGACATGCGGGACGACCTGAATTTGAAAAATTCTATGATATGGTTCACCCCCAAGTTTCTATACCAATGCATGGTGAATATATCAGCGAAATGTTGAATGGCAAAATGGCGATGGAACGCGGTGGCGCAAAACACATGATGATTGCTCATAACGGCGACATGATTGCACTGAAAAACGGAGAAGAGCCGTATGTGTGCGAATCCATACCAACGGGCTTTGTTGTTATGGAAGGCGAAACTGAGCGCAGTGCCGATGACCAGGTTTACAAAAATCGCAAGAAAATCGCGTCAAACCGTGCACTATTCGTGACATTACCGATTGATAAAAAGGGCTTCTTAAAAGGTGTGCCAGAGGTTTCAAGTGCAGGTATCTTTGAATCTGATGATACGGGTTTTATGAAACGCCAGATTCAAATCGAAATCACTAATGCGATTGATAAGTTAACCAAGACAGAACGCAAAAATCAGGACAATCTAAAAAAAGCTGTCCAAGTGGCTTCAAACAAAGTCATTCGTGCATCACTGGGCGCAGACAAAAAACCACAGTATAGTGTTCACTTTGTGATGAAATAAAAACCGCCCCCAAACGGGGCGATTTTTCTTGCATTTCTTAAAAATATGTATAAAATTGGTGTCGCTGGATAACCAGAACTGATTAACCAACGGTGTCTTTTGGTCCCGTTCGGGATAAGGATTCTGATGAAAGTTCGGCACAATAAAAACCAAAAACTAAAAGGATAAAATTATGGCAAGAGCTGGTGCAAAACGTAGCACTCGTAAATTAAAAATTGGGCGTTCGTTGGGTTGCAATCTTTGGGGGCAAGCAAAATCCCCATTTAACAAAAGAAAATACAAACCTGGTCAACATGGTCCAACATCCCGTGGGTCTTCTTCGTCTGATTACGCAAAACAGATGCGTGCAAAACAGACATTAAAGGGTTATTATGGCAATATCGGCGAAAAGAAATTCCATGCTTATTATATGGAAGCAGATAATATGAAAGGCGACACACCAGATAATTTGATTGGTTTGTTGGAAAGACGCTTGGATGCGGTTGTATATCGCTCTAAATTGGCACCAACAGTATTTTCTGCCCGTCAATTAGTCAGCCACGGTCACATTTATGTTAATGGCAAACGCGTTAAAATTGCGTCATACCGCGTGAATCCTGGTGATGTTATCACAGTCAGCGAAAAAGCAAAACAAATGCCTTTGGTGGTGTTGGCATTGGAATCTGGCGAACGCAATTTCCCAGATTATATCACTGTGGACAGCAATGCTTTCACAGCAACATATACTCGCGTTCCGGCATTTGAAGACGTTCCATATCCTGTGCAAATGTTCCCAGAATTGGTCGTTGAATTCTATTCCAGATAACAAAAAAAACGGAACAGATTTAAAATCCCACGCATTAGTGGGATTTTTTTATTGAAATCGCAACGGCAAAAGTGTTATTATTCGTATAACAAAAAAGGCAAAAAATGACTGATGAAAAAATTGTTTTAACAGGTATCAAACCAACTGGTATTCCGCATATCGGTAACTATTTGGGTGCATTAAAATCATTGATTGACATGTCACAAAAATATAAAACATTTATATTCATCGCTGATTTGCATGCTCTTAACAGTATACACGATGCACGTGAAATAAAACAGCACACATACGAAATTGCTGCGTTGATGATTGCAATGGGGCTGAATTTGGACAACACTGCCCTGTTCCGTCAATCTGATATAAACGAAATATACCAATTAACAGAATTTTTGATGAACGTGACACCAAAGGGTTTGATGAATCGCGCCCATTCTTACAAGGCGATGGTTGAAAAAAATACAGAATCTGGGGTTGATATAGATTCTGGAATAAATATGGGATTATATACTTACCCTATTCTGATGGCGGCTGATATTTTGCTTTATAATTCTGATATTGTTCCAGTTGGCAAAGATCAAAAACAACATGTTGAATTTGCACGCGATATTGCTGGATATTTTAATAACATCTATGGTGAAACATTTAAATTACCAGAACCAGTGATTGGTGAAGATTGCGGATTAATCCCGGGTCTTGACGGTCGCAAAATGAGCAAATCTTATGACAACACGATTCCCCTGCTTTGCCCAAGGAACGAATTAAAAAAGAAAATTATGCGTATTATCACAGATTCAAAAGCCCCAGAAGAATCAAAAAACCCGGACGAATCTACGATTTTTCTTATATATAAACTGTTTGCAAACACGAATGAAACTGCGGCATTACGCAAACGGTTTTTAGACGGAGGCATGGGGTACGGCGAAGCAAAAACAATATTGTTTGAAAAAATTGATTCTGTACTTAGCGAACCACGCGAAAGGTATGAACATTTGATGGCTACCCCATCTGAAATTGACACGATACTGAACCAAGGTGCACAGCGCGCGCACATTGTTGCATCAAAGGTATTGTCAAAAGTAAAAAAGAAAATGTTAGGTTAAACAACCAAAGGAGGATGAGAGATGAAAAGAACACTTGCTTTAACAACCGTTATCATTGGAACCGCTGCTATATTAGATTTGATTTTTGGTGTGTTTGAAAAGCCAAAAGAAATAAGAAAAATAAATGTGAGTGGCGAATGTTTGACTTCTGTTCAAAAAGATAGAACAGCGATTACTTTACGGGTCACGACACTTGATAAAAATGCTGCGACTTCTATGCGGGTAGCCACAGAAAAAATGGCACAAATCACAGATTATTTGAAAACTTTGGATGTCAAAATGCAGACAACCGAATTTAATTCTTATGAAAAAACCAGATGGAATCGCGCAACTGAGCAAGATGAAAACCTGGGAACAGAAACAAGAATCGCGGTCGAAGTTTCAGCATCAAATCCGGAGTTAATTGAATCTGTATTGAATAAATATGCAGGGCAAGAAAATGTTTATACCGAAAATTTCCGCATGTTTACAAGTGCTGAAACATTAAAACCAGCAATGGATAAATGTTTAGGCGCTGCGGTTATTGATGCACGCGCACGCGCAAATGCTTTGGTTGCGGATGATGGATTAAAGGCAGGCAAATTATTAAATGTATCTTATGGAAATGTTTCTTATAACGAAAGACCCACTGCTAATTACAGAATAATGAGTGCAAAAATGGCGATGGGCGCAATGGAAGAATCTATGGACACGGGCGGAAGTTTGGTTTCCAAAGACACAGAAATCACAGTCACTGTATCTGCAACATTTGAAATAAAATGAACGAAATAATTGCTGAATTTACAGATTATTTGTTGAATACGAAAAACTATTCAACACATACTGTATCTGCATACGAAACTGATATTCGTGATTTTATAAAATTTATTGCGCGTTTCAATGATACAACAGGATTGAACAATGTTGCGCATGCCGATACTTTCACTTTTCGTGGCTGGCTGGCAGACCGTGCAAAACGCGAATTGACACACAAATCTACTGCACGCGCTTTGTCGTCTTTGCGTACTTTCTATAAATGGCTTGGGCGATATAAAAACATTCAAAATGATGCGATTGGACTTATTTCTTCGCCAAAGGTTGAACGCAAATTATCGAAAGCGATAGAAACCACAGATGTTTCTGATATGCACGACGCAATTCGCACGATAGATATGAACGAACCATGGATAGCGGCACGCGACTGGGCACTCGTGGTTTTGATTTTTGGATGCGGTTTGCGTATAAGTGAAGCATTGTCATTAAAAAACAGTGATGTTATGCAAAAACCTGAATCTTTGCGCATAATTGGCAAAGGGAACAAAGAACGCATTGTCCCAGTTTTGC
>JAKSTD010000043.1 GCA_024402755.1 Alphaproteobacteria bacterium | reverse complement strand
AGCGATTTTTTTTATGTATTTTTATACAATCTTTGGCAAAATCACGAACCATCTTCGGTGTGATAAAATTGCGAATTGTTTGACGCCACCAAAGGCCACCATGATTAAGACGTGCACCAACAGCCCCAGCAATCACACACGGCAGAAACAGCCATGGGCGAATTGAATGTTTAAAGCAATATTTAAAAAATTCACGATTAGAATCACTAGCAGACAGTGTTCCATCGAAATCGAAAACGACTACATCTTTTTTTTGCAACATATCTAATCCTGTTTATTTTGAACCATTTAGTTTTTTACTCAATTTTTCCATGATGAAGAATAAAGCAGGTGTCAATGTAAATGTCCATAACAAAGATGCACACATGCCACCAATCATAACAGCACCCATCGCAACCTTCATCCCGTCATTAGACCATAATTGTGGAATCATACCTGCGACAACTGCGATTGTTGTCATCCAAATCATACGCTTTTTATCCATCAATTCTGACCACAATACTTTTTTCGCATCTTCTCCATTTTGAACGCGTTGAACCGTGGGTTCCAAAACCAAAATATTATTGTTGACCACCAAGCCAACCAACATAATAAATGCCAACATCGCACCAATATTTAATGATGCACCAGACAAGAACAGAACAACGAACACACCAGCAAAACTGGTTATGATTGATGTAGCAATTGTGAATGGGTGTACAAATGAATTCATAATCGCTGCCAACAACATAAATGTTAAAATAGTTGCCAGCAAAAAAGCTTGAGCGATTTCGCCTGTGGTTTCTGATTGAATTTCTGACATACCAGCAAAAGAAGCCCCATATCCTGGTTCCCAATCTATTGTGTCCAGCAAGGCTTGAATCTTGTTTTGAACGGGGCCGATTGTTGATTTGCCGATATTAATATCTATTTCTGTTACGCGATTTTTATCTACACGATAAATATTCGAAGTCGCGGGAACGCTTTCCAGTTTGCCCAGTTGTGAAAGTGCAACCATTCCTTTTTGAGAATTAACATAAACGCTGTCAAACATAGACTGTTTTTTGAATTGTTTTTCAAATTCCAAAATGATTGGGTATTCGTCACCGTGTTCTTTGTATTTATATGTGTCATTTCCAAACAGGGCGGTTCTTAATGTAGAGCCAGCATAAGAATTTTGTACACCCCAGAAATTCATTTTTTCATCATCTGGAACGAAACGAATTTCATTAGCAGGTGTTTGTTGTGCCAATGTGGCACTTTGCACTTCATCTATTTGGTTTACACTATCAATTATTTGATTCGCATATTTTTCGCGTTTCGCATCGTCATCGCCTGATATATTTAAAACTATATCAGCGCTTACCGAAGACGAGTTAATATTTTCACCTGCACGAATTTGGATTTCTGCATCACGGATATCCGATAGTGTTGGTAATATTTTCTGGGCTAATTTTTTATCAGAAATATTGCGTTTCGAAACATCGACCAGTGATAATTTGATGCTGATATTTTGTAATCCTTTGTCCCCGATTTTTATCGTAGTAGATTCAATCTCTGGGAATTGTTTTAAACGTGCATCTATTTCCTTGGCCACAGATTCTGATTTTGCATAAACGCTGCCCATTGGTGTGCGTGCAGTAATTGTGATTTCGTTTGCATCTGTTGACGGTGAAAATTCATTACCAACAAAATTCATTAACTGGGCAGATAAAATCAGCGCAACTATTGCACCAATAACAACCAACCACGGGTGTTGAGATTGATATTCATACCATTTGTGAAGACGTGAAGAGTTATCTTTGGTTTTGTTTTCTTTTACATTTTGATTTTCTTGTTTTTTATTTGATAATTTTAATAACTTTGCAATCATCATCGGTGTCAATGTAAACGAAAACAGCAAAGACAGCAAAGTCAAATACACAACCGTCATACCGAATTGCAACATAAATTGTCCCGCAATTCCGCCCATAAATGCCAATGGCAAGAACACCACGACATTTGTTCCAACCCCTGCTAACACAGGTATTGCAACTTTTTGTGTTCCGTCCGTAATTCGTTTAATGCCGATTCAATTAAAATAATTGCATTTGATACCAATGTCCCCAGTGCAGTTGCGTATGCCAACAAAGTCATTGAATTTATTGTAAATCCAGATGTGTTCATCAAGAAAAATCCAGAAAGCAATGATGCAGGAATCACAATACCTGCAATAACAGTAGAACGCCAATTACGTGTAAATGCTAATAATACCAAAACAGTAAATATAACCCCCAAGATAATTCCAGTGATTGTGCTAGCTGTATCTTCGGAAACATAGGTTGATGAATCAGAAACGATTTCCATTGTTGCATCTGGAAAATGTGATTTTAAATCAGCTTCGAATTCTGGTAATTTTTTACGCAAGGCTTCGGATATTTTAATCGCATTACCATCGCTGGCCTTTACAATGGACATAATCACAACATTTTCACCGTTATATATTGCGCCTTTTTCTATGTCACGCATTGAATCTGTGACGGATGCGATATCTGATAATTTAAAAGTTTCACCTTCGACAGTTGTGATTTCTTGGTTTGCGATTTCGTCAATGCTTTGAAATTCGCCAACGAATCTTACATTTTCAGAATTTGTATCTGTTTCTATTTTTCCGCCTGGAACATTTAAATTACGCATCGCGATTGCAGATACTATATCCGTAATTGTTGCACCGCGTGCTGCCATTAAATCTGGATCCATTGCAATACGGACAGCACGTTGACGACCGCCAAAGGTAGTGACGGATGCGATGCCTTTTATGGCTGTCACTTTGTTAGACAGTGTGTCATTAATATATTTTTCAACATCGCGCGGATTTGCGTTATGAATAACAATATCCAACACTGGTGTCTGCAGTGGATTTAACTTTGCAATCACAGGTTGTTTTAAATCATCTGGAAAATCATTAGCTAAACCATCTATTTTTGCTTTTACCTCATTTGCTTTGTCATCAACATTTACACCCAAATTAAATTCTGCCATAATAAAAGCGCTGTTTTCATAAACCTGGCTTGTGATTTTTTTGACAGCAGATACTTCGGACATCGCATTTTCTGCTCTTTTTACAACTTGTGTTTCTATTTCTTCGCTTGATGCCCCAGGATAAACAAATGTAGCCGTCACATATGGAAATTCCACAGACGGTGTGCGTTCAATATTCATCTTTGGAAAAGATACTATACCCAACACGACAAAAAACAAAACAAACATAATTGTTGTGACAGGTTTACGAATAAAGAATTTTAACATCTGTTTTTCCCCTATGTTATTTTACAATATCGCCTTCGTTAATGCCAGATTTAATCAATACGTTTTGTGCATCTTGGTCGGCTATTTCGATTTTGCGAACCTCGGCAATGCCATTATTTGCAATGTGTACAGTGTTTCCAGTTATTGCAGATACCGGAACATAAAAACCGATTTTTTCTTTTTCAATATATTGAAGACCGTTTTTACAATTTGAAGTTTTTACAATATGCATACCCGTATCCAAATCAATTTTACGCGATACAGAAACTATTTTGCAATTTCCAGATTTTTGCCCGGGTTTAAAAATATTAAGACGCGCCCCAGATATAAAAGCAGTATTATTTTTTATTGTCAAAGGTTCATATAAAATGCCGTTCTTTTTTTCTGCCTTGATTGTTTCTACAGGCGTTCCATTATCAAGATTTTTACGTACGATATTAAAGACTTGGAATCTGTGTTCTTGTGCAACAACGAAAAATCTGTATCCAAATGCACAAACACCAGCAACAATAATTATTGTATAAATAATATTCTTAGATTTTTTTGTGTTTAAACTTTTAATAAAATTATTAATTTTTTGTTTGTAATTCATATTATTCACCCAATTTTTTTACAGATTCTTTTGACATCAAAATATTGTATTTTGCATTTAACAGCGCCATATCCATTTGATACAAAGCACTGGATACATCAGACAATTCAACAGCAGATGTTTGCCCTGCTGCAAAACGATTCGCAGATACATCGTATGCTTTTTGTGCCAAATCATGCGCTTCATTTAATTTATCCAGATTATCACAAAGATGTTTGTATTTGTTGACTGCCGTGTTATATTCTTCGGTTTTTAATTTTTTTGACTTGTCCAAATCTTGACGGGCAGATTCTGCGTTCATGGCTTCAACAGTTGCGTTTGCAGAATGCAGACCGCCACTGAATAATGGAACCTGCAGCGCCAGACCCCAATATGCGGATTGGCTTCCTTCTTTGTCAAAGATATGTTGCGCATCTTTTCCCATTGCATAGTAAGAATAAGAACCTACTGCCGCCAATGTTGGATATGCCCCGGCGCGTTTAGAAGATGCATTTGCTTCATACATCTTGATTTGCTTCTGATAAATATCCCATTCCGGATTAGATTTTAATTTTTCTGTCGTCAACGGTTCAAAGGAATCTGGAAATTCATCAGTCAAAACGATTTCTTCACTTTCATCAATCCCAGCCATAATTTTTAACATACGATATGCTGTGTCGCGGTTAAATTCCGCGTCGGACAAATTGATTTCTTTGGTGGCAATATCAGATTCAATTTTAATTAAATTGCTTTTATTGGCGCGACCTGCAGCAGTTAAATGTTTGCGTGCAGCACGTGCATTATCCAGGTTTTTTTGCGCGGCCGCCACAATCCCATCAGTCATTTTAGCGGTCCAATATAAATTTGCCGCAGCATATTTAACTTCGCGTCTTGTTAATTCGCGGGCAGCTCTGGACATATCAATCGCATCATGTACTGCATCCACCGCATTACCAATTTTACCAAAAGTATAAATTGGTTGTGTGATTTGAACCCCCGCAGTAAACATATTGTCTGGAATTTCACCCAAAGGCATCGGCAAAGAATGTTCTAACATTGCACCGATTTCAGATGGTATTTTTACCCCATTCGAATCCAGTGGATGAATCGGGTCTATCAAATTCATATAAGAAACTGTCCCATCAACTGACATCCAACGATTCGCATTAACAGCGCTTAATTGTGCTTTGGCTTTTTTTACATTTGCCTCGGCTTTTTTTACATCATTGGACTCTGCAACAATTTTATCTGTTGCGTCTTTTAACGACAAATCCATGGCATACGCATTTCGAATTACAAACATAGCACATAAACCATAAAACAA
>JAKSTD010000042.1 GCA_024402755.1 Alphaproteobacteria bacterium | reverse complement strand
AATTTATATTTTGATATATTTTTTCTTGGGATTTTATATTGCTCTTTATCTGGTAAAAATGTATTTCCCGACAGATTGGTTATCATTTTTTGGATTCAAAGATGGCGGAGAAATGTGGACAGGCAAAGCAACAGGTTGGTCCGTGGCAGAAAATGTCGCAAAACCATGTGTACGCGCAATTATTGCTATTGTTGTTCTGCTGCAAATTAAACCCGTTTATGTGACCGAATGGTTAGTAAATCCATTCTTGGAATTCGGTTCTGTTTATACTGAACAGGTATTAAAAACTACAAACATAGCCAGCAATACTGTGGATGCACCAAAATGTCCTGAATCAATCATTACTCAAGATTGGTTAACCGAAAGCAGTTGTAATTTCTTGGTGCAACCAATCCACACAATTTCCCAAGAAAACAACAAAATTATAAAATACGGTTTTGATTTTTTAAAAACTGGTTTGCGCGGACTTATGACCTTGATTCCGCATGGGGGTGAAAACTTTTTAAATATAATCACTGGGCTGTTATTGATTTCTGCGTTTGTGGCTTCGAATTTATTTATGGCATTATTAATAATCCAGGCCATATTTGATTTTTGTTTATCGTTGATTATGTATCCGTTTAATGTTTTAACTTGGGTTGTAAAAAAATCTGATAAATGGTTTGATGTATTACCAGCATTCAAACAGATAATAGATTCATTAAAAAAATTAATTATAACAATGATAGCATGCGCATTTATTTTATGTATCAATATCGCGGTCGTGCGTGCTTTGTTTAATTGGTCTTCATCTGTATTTAATGTTGCGGCTGGGGGTATGGCGGCCACCAATGTCCCAACAATTACAAATACAGGCATGAATTTCGGCAGCCATTTTATGTTATGGATATCGTCAATTTTAACATTTTTCTTGATGCAAAATATCTTTAATATGACGCGTGAAAGATTAGAAATGTATGCCGGAACAAAACCAGACCTTTATAACAAGGTAACCGGTGATACAAAAACATTATGGGGTAAAGCAAAAGCCGCCCCTGGGACAATAAAAAACATCTGGCAAACGGGTAAAAAAATAGTGGGCAAAAAATAAAAATGGACATATTGACAGAATCTTTGACACAATGTTGGACATGCCCGATATTCGACAGGTTGTTTGAAATTATTTCAAACACCGCTGCGGCTGTGTATCAAAGATTAACCATAATCAGTGTGATTGTGTTTACTGTATTGCTGGGGTTTTACATTGTAAATGCAGTATGGCAAAATATGAAAAACAGCGGTGCGGACCCGTTTTTTCAAAAAAGTGTTAGACCTGTTTTGATAAAATCTTTAATTGCATTGGCTTTGTTAAGTGCTGGTTTGACGGTTCCGCGTTTAATATCTACAATCACTTTTGAACCTGCGGCGGAAATAACACACACTTTTTCCAATGCTATGTTGAACAGTTTTAACACAAACATCGCTGTCGCACACTATGATACCCCTATCAATCTGGGCGATGCTGGATTTTTTAGTGCTGATTTACGCGATACAATAATAAAAATACTGGAAACAAGTGTATCTAATTTTCAGGTTTATATTAAAGTAGGCATAAATATTATGGATGCCGCGTTTTCATTAAAAGCACTGCTTGGGATTGGTGCATTAATTCAGCATATAATTGTTTTCTTTATCGGTTTGTTTTTGACATACTATTTTGCCAAATGGTTTATTAAATATGCCTTTTGCTTTATGGACATAATTGTTGCGATGGCGATGTTCGCGTTCTTTTTTCCACTGTCTTTGATATTTTTTATATTCAAAGATGCAAATTCTGCGCCAGGTTGGATGAAAAAATTAGGTTCTGATTTAGGTTCCGGTCAAATTAAAAAATTGATAAACGCGATTGTATCTATTGCTGCCACAATATTAACATACACAATAATGATGGCAATTATCGCAGGTTTTTTAAATCCAGATTTTGTTTCAAATCAACCAGAATCATTATTTGAATTTGATTTGGACAATCCAAAAATAATGGAAATAACGATGGCTAGCGCAATCGTTTTAGTGTATGTTGTTAATTACATAGCAGGTGAAATTCCAAAGGTCACAAAAAAGATATTCGAAGCATTTGGTGTGCAACAAGAAGATTCATTGTCGACAGAAATGGGTGAAAACATGTGGCAATTAACGAACATTGTCGCTGATAATGCTAAAAAGTTGGTAAAAGCAGTTATAAATCCAGATTCTGTTAAAAACGCAGACGAAGAGAAAAAAGAAGAAAAGAAATAATGTTTAAGAAATGGCTTATTGAAAAAGGTATCAAATTGCTAATCGGCGCAATCGCGCTGGGGGTTGGTATTTGGTATGTAAGCCATTCTATTGGTGGTGCATCATTATCTTATACCAGTGTTGATAATTTTATGCGACAAATCAGCAGCAACACAGGTCCAAATTCTGTTAATGGTTGTTTTTTATGCGTATATATTGAGAAACTTTTTGCTGTTATTGGTGATGCCACAGAAATGTTCTGGAATGGGCTTGTGTCGCATTTATGGATATTGATGGCGATTGGATACGGAATATTTATTATTTTTCACACAATAACATATATGCGCGAAGCGGCAAATTCAAAAGATATCAAAGATTTAACAAATGCAGACCCAAAATTGGACTTTAAAAAATGGTTCGACAAGGTGTGGAAAACAGGTATTCGTGTTATTATAGCAGGCGCTTTGATTGGCGCAATTCAATGGGGCGGAACAGATGTTTTGAACATCACTACACAAATAATAGTTGGACCTGTTTTATATCTTGGGACTTTGTTATCCAAAGCAGCGACAGGTGTTATAAGTGGCGGAAATTATGAAATAGTTTCCGCTATCGCAAATAATCCTTTGACACCTGTTTTACAACCATTTATGTCTGTTATGGACAACCTTAACACGGTTATGTTGGCTGGGGCTGGTGGGGGCTTTGCATTGATGAATTACGCATGGCTAGGATTGGGTGGCGGATTATTCACTTGGCTGGCAGGTCTAACATTGGTTATCATGTTTTTGGTCATCGGTTTTGATTTAGTATTTCAAATTTTGAATGTTCTTTTCAAATTAATATTCATAATTATATTTATGCCTTTGTTGATTGCATCCGCTGCGTTTGAACAAGTATGGTCTTTGGCTAAAACAGGTATGAATTCGGCAATAACTATGTTAATAAATTCTGCGGTCAGTATATTAAAGATTAGTTTAAAAATCACAATTATTTTCGCGATTGTTTATTTCGCTGCTGACACTTTTTATCCAAAACCTGCCGATGGTTTCACATCTATACTGCCACCACTAACAGGTAAAATAACCCGCGCAAATCCAGATGCCAAAGCAATGGCTGTGCAAAAAGTATTTACAACTTGTGAACAAGTATCTTTGGTTGACGGTGAAATAGACAAAGATAAATTTGTATCATGCTTTAATGCACAAAAAACTGTTGTCGAAGCAAAATATCCAGGGGCTTTTGATTTTATGGATGACGGATTTGATTTTATGCTGTTTATGATTGGTGTATGGTTTTTGTATTTTTGGGTTGTATCACCAAAGGTTGATGAATTACTTAATGCCAGCAAAGATGGAAAAGAAAAATTTGATTATGGTCAATGGATTAAAGATTTTGGAACAACCGTTTATAATGCCCCAGACAAGATTGTTAACGCAATTCGGGATAAAAAGAAGGAAGGATAAAAATGCAAATTCTAAAATTTTTATCAAAATTCTTTATTTGCATTTTATGTGTATCTGCTTTGTGCAGTCCTGTTTTTGCTGAAACAAATATACCATTGGGGGATGTCGGCGAATATGGCAACTGGTTAACCGAAGATAATTTACAAAAAATCAATTCAGATATGTCAAATGATGCAACAAAATTCCAAGAAAAATTTTCAAATAATGCATCACACCTGGAATCGTCTAATTTTGTGCCGATTGAAGTTAGAATTGGTTTAATGTTTATGAAGGCACTATCTTCCATAGATTATGTATTACAAATATCTTTGGTTCGTTTCACGATTATATTTTTGTTTTTAATGTATGCAATATGGATAGCTGTCGAAGCATACAAAATGATGCGCGAATCATCTGATTATAAAAATGTTCTTTATGATGTATTAAAAAAAGGAATTATGATTATTGCGAGGGTTATCATATTAAATTATGGACCTGCAAAAATATTTATGATGATAATGTCACCGATACTAGATTTTGCAACATATATTTCCAATTTTATACTTGATTCTGTTGCACAAACATCTGGAATTAAATTTTCTGATACTTGTGGGGCAATACATAATTTTGTTAATGCCAATGCCACGACACCAGTTGCAAATAATGAAAGTGCGACTTTGTTGGTTGATGCAAACAGTGCTGCCAATATTATGTGTTTACCCGGCAGATTATCTGTGTATTTTTATCATGCCGCAGGGGCCGCTTTGAAATGGTTTATATGGGGCTTTGGGATTGGACACCCAACCACCGCAATCGTTATGGGGGCGATTGGTATTGTTATATTTATAAAATGTATTTTCAAATATGCTTTTATGACACTTGGGGTTGTTGCAGATTTATTTTTAACATTGTTAATGCTGCCATTTACCGCGTTGGCTGAATGTTTACCATCTACATCTGAAAAAAGTTATATTGGACAAATATTAAATGGATTTTTATCTATATTTAACACCAAAAAATTATCTGATGTTTTTTATGTCTTTATCAATGCAGCAATTTATTTCGTATCCCTATCCATAATAATCGTAATTTGCGCTGCTTTACTTGATTATATGATGCCAAACATTAATAATTCTTCACAATATATGTTGGGGTCTGCCATGACAACAATATTATGTGGTTGTTTGGTATTATACCTTGCGAACAAAGTGGACTATTTAGCAAAGAAAGTCGGGGGCAGTATCAATAATTCCTTTGGTAAACAAATACAAAATGATGTAAAAACATTGTGGGATGACACTAAAAATGTTGCCAGTAAAATCTATAAAGATTGGTTAAAGAAAAAATAATTTATACGAAATTTACAAATTCGCGCATAACATTTTTTATTCCACATTTTTTGAAAGCAACCGTCAAAGTTTTTTCATTTTCTGCAATAACAACCCCAGCCCCCATTTCTTTGTGAACGACCATTTTCCCAACCAGTTGTTCTGGTTTTTTCTGTTGTGGTTTTGGTGATGCAGAATAATCTTGTCTGGAT
>JAKSTD010000041.1 GCA_024402755.1 Alphaproteobacteria bacterium | reverse complement strand
TCTCGTAAAATCTACTCCTTGTCTGCGGGTTTCAGCCGATTTGTCAACTTTTGTCAATATATTAAACATAATTTTCCTCCTTTCTTATGTAAATTCAATGTGAATATTATACCATATTTTAATTTTTATGAAAAGTGTTTTTTTACCCCCCTCACCACTTCGTGGTTCCCTCCCCCACAGGGGGAGAATGTTAGTCCGCGACGAGTGCGAATTCCCCTCCACCGGAGGGGGGGACCGCATTGCGGTGGGGAGGGTTCACCCCCCTCCCCGACTTCGTCGGTACTCCCCCACAGGGGGGAGAATTAATTATGGTGCTTCGCCGGCACTCCCCCACAAGGGGGAGAAATTAAATTTTTGATAAAACCCCTTGCTTAAAATATTTTATTTTTGTTATTATTATTAAGAAGTAAAGGATGAGAAAGGTTTTATTTATTTTAATCGCACTGTCTTTGTGCATCGGTAATGCCGATGCTGTTGAACGTAATCAAAACTCAGTATCACGTCAAACCCCCAGGAACGAAACAGTTTCTCGTTCTACACAAAACAGAACAGTTTCTGCACGCAACACATCAAACCAACAAACAACAACGCGTCGTGCAACGAATAAAACTGTGGTTAATCGGGCTGCGACTCAGCGGACAAATACCACACGTTACACAAAACCAACACGAACATCTCGCGCGGCGACAACTGTCGTGACAAAAACATTTGATTCAAATTATAATTCTTGTCGTGATGCTTATTTTTCGTGTATGGATCAATTTTGTGCAACATTAAATGAAAACTATCGCCGTTGTATTTGCTCTTCTAAATTGGGCAATATCCAAGCCCAAGAAAAAAAATTATCTCAAACCGCAGACAGTTTGAACGATTTCGAAGCATTGAACATAGATGCAATTTCTAAAACCGCGGCAGAGGTCAAAGCAATGGCAACCGCGACATCTGGCGAATCGTCCATAAGAAACGACAAATCAGATAGTGCAAAAAACCTAAACAGCATCGGCGCTGTGTTACAAAACACAAAACAAAAATCATTGTCAACCGCTGGGACACTGGATATTGCCGGTGATATTCGGGCTATATGGAACACTACACACTTAATTGGCGGAACAAATATTGCCAATTTAACCGGCGAATCTTTGTTTAATGCTGTTAATACTCAATGCAATGATTTGATGAAAGAATATTGCAGTGAACCAGATTTGCGGATGGTATCAACTGCATACGGTATGTATATCGAAAATGATTGTTCGATATTGCAAAACAATCTTGATAAACAGATGGTGGCTGCAAATGCTTCTATACGTTCAACACGACATAAAATGCAAGATGCGCGTCTAGAAAATTACGATGCCCACAATTCGCTGGATGTGAACAACTGTATTGCAAGTGTCCGCAAAAGCATTACTAATGATGCTGTGTGTGGTGATGATTACATACATTGTCTGGATTTTTCCGGGAAATATTTAAATGTAACAACAGGCGAAGCAATTTATTCTCCGGACTTTTATCAAATTGAAAATCAACTTTCTTTGTCTGGCGATATTTTAAAAAACAATAAAAATGCCGGTTTTATAAATATGTTGAATAACAAAAAAACTTTCGCAGAAAAAGATTTAGATTTGTGTCGTGATAATGCTGATTATGTATGGAACGAATTTTTGCGCCAGGCGATTGTCGAAATTTACCAGGGACAACAAAAACGCGTGGCGACTGTTAAAAACGAATGTTTACAAGTGGTTAATCAATGTTATTTAAAACAATCTGATTCTTTGACAAACTTTACCGATGATTCTTCACAAATGATTTTTGTAAGTGCTTTGGAATTATCCGAAGAAATGTGCGCTGACAAATTAAACACTTGCAGTAATTTATACGGTGGCGGTTCCGAAGGTTTAAATATATTGATTGCCACCATGACTGGAATCACAGATTTAACAATCGAACAATCTTGCCCAACATTATTGGCGAATTTTGCTAAATCTATATGCGCGGTCCCAAACAGCGATTCTTTACACGAATATCCATACGGCTGTCGTAAATATGCACCTGGGGAATCTTATTATGCTGGCACAAAATTATGTAATACAACATTGGTAAATCCTTTTTCGCGTTCAGATATTATAACTACACAAACAATACCGCAAACTTATTTGGACTATATCGGTATGTGTAAAGACCTGCGAAAAAAATACACCAGTTGCAAGGTTGGATATTATTTATATGCCAAAAACGGTAATACTGACTGCGATGGACGAAACAATTATTGTTTCAATGAAACTGCTGCCACAGAATGTCGTATCTGCCCAGATCAATGTATTTGTTCTGGGAAACAGAAACCCCCGGTCAACATAGACAGCAACTTATATGAATCATGCGGTCAATATTATGTGGGCAGTTTATATCAACAACTGGTTATATACGCCCTGCAAAATTGCACACGCACTTCTGATACATCAAATGTTTTATCACAATCTTTATTGGCCCAGGTAGATAAAATCGCACAATCTATACGAACATCTTTGATACCAATGTTGGCAAAAGAATGTAATGATATGAACGGCATATGGGTTGATTCAGTATGGCAAGATGACAACAACAACGGCTATCACGATGTCACAGGCGATGTATTATTCAAAGATTTCTATGTCGCAACTGGTGCAAATAAATTATGGGGATATTGCAAAGAATCAACAGAATAAATTATGCTGCTTTCTTGGTTTCTGTGTATATTTCCACCGGCGCTTTTTTACCGTTCACAACATCCGCATCAATCACGATTTCTTTTAAATCAGTTTTATCGGGTGCATCGAACATCGGTTGCAATAAAATCTTTTCCAGAATTGAACGCAATCCACGCGCCCCAGTTTTTCTTTCCACCGCTAATTTTGCAATGGCTTGCAAACCATCTTTGGTGATGTTTAATTTTATTCCGTCCATTTCCAACATCGCAGAATATTGTTTCACAATCGCATTTTTTGGTTCTGTTAAAATCTTTACCAATGCAGATTCATCCAACGGTTGCAACGTTGTAACAATCGGCAAACGACCAATCAGTTCTGGTATAATTCCAAATTTTACCAAATCACTTGATTGAACATCACTTAATCTGTCTTTGTCTTCACGCGTTGCCTTGTCTGAAACTTCTGCCCCGAAACCGATACCTGCACGTGCAGATGTCCGCGAAGCAATAATTTTATTCAATCCATCAAACGCGCCACCACAGATAAACAAAATCTTGCTGGTATCCAGTTGCACAGTCGTTTCACCTGGATGCTTTCTTCCGCCACCACCAGCCGGAACATTCGCAACAGTTCCTTCGATTAATGTTAACAATGCTTGCTGAACACCTTCGCCAGAAACATCGCGTGTCAGTGATGGATTTTCAGATTTACGTGAAATTTTATCAATTTCATCAATATAGATAATTCCTCGTTGTGCGCGCTCTACATCAAAATTTGCATTTTGCAACAAACGCGTCAGCACAGATTCTACATCGTCACCGACATAACCTGCTTCGGTCAAAGTAGTCGCATCAGCAATCGCAAAAGGAACATCTAAAACGCGCGCCAGGGTTTGCGCAAACAAAGTTTTACCTGTGCCAGTTGACCCAATCATCAAAATATTTGACTTTTGAATTTCAACATTGGATGCAATCGCCGCACTGTTTCTTTTATAGTGATTATAAACCGCCACAGACAAAGTTCTTTTTGCACTATCTTGCCCGATAACATAATCATTTAAAAATTTATAAATTTGCGATGGTGTTGGCAAAGACACAGATTCCTTTGTCATCTGCACCTGCTTATCATCAGCCATAATATCATTACACAAATTTATACATTCATCACAAATACAAACACCACGACCACTGACCAATTTTTTTACTTCATAAACAGATTTGCCACAAAAACTGCAAAACTGTTGCGCGTTTTCCGGTGTTGTATCTTGTGTTTTATCGTCGCTCATTTTATAAACCTTATTTTCTTGTCAAAATACCATCAATCAAGCCGAATTTTTTGGCTGCCTCAGCATCCATCCAATTATCGCGTTCCATCGCATCAAAAACTTCTTTTTCCTTGCGCCCGGTAAATTCAGCCATTTTTTGCGTGATAAGTTTTTTTAATCTTTGTCCTTCGCGTACAGAAATTTCCATATCAGTAATCATACCCTGGGTTCCAGAAGATGGCTGATGGACCATAACTGTCGCATCTGGTAAAAGAAAACGTTTTCCCTTTTCACCAGCCGCCAACAACACAGAAGCCATAGATGCAACCACACCCATACCGATAGTTGTCACATTTGGTTTAATATATTGCATAGTATTCATTATTGCCAACCCAGCATACACTTCACCCCCAGGCGAATTAATATACAATGAAATATCTGCATTTGGATTTTCAGATTCCAAAAACAATAACTGTGCCACAATGGTATTCGCCATATTTGTTTCAATAGGTCCCGAAACCATAACAATTCTGTCCCGCAAAAGGCGCGAATAAATATCAAAAGAACGTTCGCCTTTTGGAGATTCTTCAATAACAATAGGTACTAACGACATAATAAAAACCTCTTTTACCAGGAATTATAACATGGATTTACCCGATTCGCCAATTTTAGTGTAAATTTTCAGGATTTTTTATTTTTCTAATGCCGCTATCCCTGGTAATTCTTTGCCTTCGATAAATTCAAGAAATGCGCCGCCACCGGTTGAAACATAACTCATATCTTTATGCACACCGCACGCATCGATTGCAGCCACAGTTTCACCGCCACCAACAATGCTCTTTATTCTTCCCATTTTTGTCAGGTGTGCCAAATCTTGTGCCAATGCAAACGAAGATTTACCCCAAACCGCCCCCCATTCCGCCATACCGAAAGTCCCGTTCCACACAACTGTTTTTGCGTTTTCTAAAACTTCATGATTACGCGCAATCGTTTTATCCCCGTCATCAATAATTACATCATCGTCTTTGATTTTATCAACATCACGATTTTCGCGCCGGGCATTTTTATCAAAAGTATTTCCAACCCCTTTATCCAACGGCAGCAAAATTTCACAATGATTTTTCTCTGCTAAATTTTTAATCTCTGTTACAGTATCTATCATATCTGGTTCATAAAGGGAATTTCCAACCTTGAAACCATCTGCAAAATTAAAAGTTGTTCCCATCGCCCCCCCAACAACAACTTTATCTGCGATTGTCACCAGTTTTTTTAGCACACCTATTTTTGACGAAACCTTTGCACCACCAACAAAAGCAATAAAAGGATGTTCTGGCTTTTCCATCACAGATGAAATATTTTCTATCTCACCTATTAATAGATCGCCAGCAAATGGCGGCAAATATTTTGTAATCCCAACCGTACTTGCCGCCGCCCTGTGTGAAACAGCAAACGCATCAGT
>JAKSTD010000040.1 GCA_024402755.1 Alphaproteobacteria bacterium | reverse complement strand
CAGTTAGAACTTTTGGCTGTGTTGATAAATATGGCAATGACTCTTATGTTATTATGGATGTTGGTTCAAAAGGGTCAAATAAAATGGGGGGTGCGATTTTTGTTGAACGTGGTGATACTATCGTTTTGAAAGGTAATGAATTTATATCAAATTTGACAACAGATAGAATTAGAAAAGAATTTATTACAGAAAAACAAAAATAATTATAAATAAAACCGTCATTATGGCGGTTTTATTTTTTAATTGATATTTAATTTGACGATATGTAAAATAAATCTGCTTTTTCGGGGTGTAGCGCAGTCTGGTAGCGCGTTTGTCTGGGGGGCAAAAGGTCGCGGGTTCGAACCCCGCCACTCCGACCATCTGTCTTTGTTGTATTCTGTTGGCAATCTTGTGCTTTTTACAAGAGGTTATACATTGAAATTGAAAAAAGAAAATATTATCAAAATTGGTATAGGTGCCTGGGTGTTTAATCTATCTGGTCAGGTTTTATTGGGACAACGTTTGTCATCGCATGGATTTAATACATAGGCGGCACCTGGTGGAAAACCAGAAATTGGTGAAAGTATAAGAAGTGCTGCTGTGCGTGAAGTTTTTGAAGAGACAGGCTTGACGATAAGTTCACAAGATTTGAAATTTTTATCGATAACACATGATGTTTTTCCAGATTCTTTTTACAGAACAATACATTTTTGTATTGATAATGTGGATAAAAATCCAGTTGTACGTGAAAAAGACAAGTGTGCAAAATGGCAATGGTTTGATTTAAATAAATTACCAAGTAATTTATTTCTTTCCGCACAAAATTTATTAAAACAAAATGTTTTTGGGGTATAAGTGCCATGTCACCCGTTTATGTGCATCGCTTTCTTTATGAGTAAAGAAACACTTTTATTCATAATGAAAAGGGTACTTGTGCAGGTTATTGCGAATTATATGGCAAGTCTGGATGGAGAATGCGTAAAGCTATGTATGGACAATAATAACAAGAGTAATTTTTCGGTAATTTTGTCACAATAGTTGTTTATCGTTGTTTTAATGTATTTGCCAAAGATTGAATTTCAATTATTGCGTTTGGTATTGATAATATTTTTTGATTACAACATTGTTCTGGTTTTTGTGTGCAGTTTTCATTACAGAATGGACATAATTGGATGTCGTTGTTCTGTAATGCGATACATGTTTTGAACATGTTGTGTAATGGGTCATGGTATTTTTTGTATAATTTTAAATATTCGGCTTTGTTTTCTTTTTTTAATTTTAATAAAAACAAATATGCTGCGCATATGTTCTTTGCGATGGCTTTGTTTTTTTGTGATTTTGCATAATATTCTTTTTGATATTGTTTTTGTTCTTCGCGATGCGCAATATAATATTCTTTGGAATATTGGTTTTGTTCTTCGCGGTGTGCTTCACGGTATGCTTTGTTGCGCGCCTTGTAAAATTCGTGATTTCTCATATAAATTTCATGTATTATTTTTTTTCTGTGTTCTTTGGTCGCGGCAAAGTGTGCTTTGACACGGTCTTTGTTTGCTGCATAATATTCTTTGCTACGTTGTTTTATGCGTTCTTGATTTTTCAAATAATGTTCGTGTTTAAGTTTTTGTATGTATTCTTTGTTACGTAAATAGTATTCGTGTTTAATTTTTCGTCTGTGTTCTGGATCTGGTGTATGATGTCTTTTATGGTTTGTTTTTTTTAATTGAAACAGTTTACACAGTTTATCTTTTATGTTGGATTTGCCGTATATTATATATGCAGAATTGTTGGTGTTTGATACAGATTGATTCATCGCATGTAATTTATTTAGTGTCAATCGAAATGGTGTTTTCATTGCAACAAATTGAATTAAATTATCATCAATAAATGCGTCACCACACATTAAATCTATGAATTCTGATTCTGTAAAAACGTCGTCAATTTGTTCTTCGTTCAAAAATGTCTGGATGTCTTTTTCGTGGGAAAAATCAAACAAATACCATTCTGTAAATAGTTCTGATAATGTAGATATTCGTGAAGTTGCAGTATCTTCAAGAAATGGACGCCCATTTAGATTGTATCCACCGTTTTCTGAAGATATAAAATATTCTGTTCCCAGTTCGTCACTTTCGGTAAAAATATCTTTTATATCGTTCATGTTTTTTATTCTCTTGTTCTCTGTTGCAAAGAACATAAAACTTCATATAAATTGCGGTTTTGTACTGGTTCGCAATAACCGTAATTGTATGTGGCGATGTCATTGTTGTCTATTTGCAAGCAATCGGTGCCGGTGTTATTTCTGTTGCCTGTTGTTGTGTAGTTCTTATTCTTCTTTGCGCGTCCTATATCAAAAATCCCGGATGTAAAACTGGTATATATAACTGCTGTAGTTCCATTTGGTGCAGATATTATCCAATCACCAAAAGGTGGAGTGATTTCAATATGAAAACCATTTTTTGATAATTCTTGTTTTAAACGAAGTAAAGCTTTTGCCGATTGTGGGGTGTTAAAACCAACTAAACATATACGTATCGCATAACAAAGATAGTATTCGTTTACTACATTACGAATTATTTTTGCAACACCATCGGTATTGTTATGAAATTCATCAACAGAAATATCCAATGTGACTAATTTTCCCGATTTGTAGGCGCGTTTTGCGATATCTGATAATATTTTTGTGCGTTTTTTGTTTTGTTCGCCCCAGGTTCCGTTCGTTTTTAGTGTTGGAACAAATTCATATTTATAAACAATATCTAAAAGATTTGGTATGTATTCTGGGGTGTTGTGCATGTATGGTGCCATTACTTCGCCGCCCCCAATACTGATTAATTCGTTTGGTTTTATCGGCATAGAGATAATTTCGTGAAGATATTTTTCAATCTTTTCCAATGACAACAAATTTAATGGTTGTGCGGAATTACTGCATTCACAACAATGGGCGCAATTTAAGTTGCACCAATTTGTTATTTTTAGATGAAGAGACCAATTATTGTTCATAGTATTTTATTGTTAGCACAAATATATAGTTTGTCAATATTTTTTGTGGGATTTTGTTCTTTTTGATAGTTTGTTTGTTTTGTTGTATAATTTTTTTCGATAATGAAAAGGAGAAAATAATGAAACATGCATTGGTGGCTTATTTTTCTGCAACAGGTGTTACAAAAAGAGTGGCGAATATGTTGGCAACCTCTTTAGGAGTAAAATCTTTTGAAATCGTGCCACAGGAAATTTATACTAAACGAGATTTAGATTGGACAAATAATAACAGTCGTTCGACTGTTGAAATGAAAGATAGAACATGTCGTCCAAAAATCGAATCACGTGTTCGTGATATTGAAAAATACGATGTGGTTTTTGTCGGTTTTCCAATTTGGTGGTATCGTGAACCATCAATCATTGATACTTTTATCGAAACGCATAATTTGGATGATAAATTGATTGTTCCGTTTGCTACATCCGGTGGTAGTGGTATGGGCGAAGCGCCTAAAAATATTCTTGCCTTGGCACCGAAATCAAAAGTTGAACGCGGTAAAATTTTTGAATCTGGAACAAGCGAGGAAGAATTACGCAAGTGGGCTGAAAAATATTTAAAGTAATAAATCAGTAAGATTATAAAATGTATTGTTTTTATTTAAACAATGTTTATAATCTTTAGTTATGAAATTGTTAACAAAAAAACTTTGGAAGAAAATCAAAGCATGGACTAAATTCATACTGGCGATTGGATGTGTTTTCGTATTTGTCGTATTCTATGTTTTTGATGTTTGGTCGCCGATAAAAAGAGAGGTTAATGTTGTCGTTCCAAATGGTGCATCTGTGACGCGTATGGCGAATTATCTTTATAAAAACAATATTATTAAATCCAAAGAATTATTTTATTTTTCGATTCGACTTAACGGCGGAATGATTCAGGCGGGTGAATATGATATCCCACGTGGGGCAGGGACATGGACAATCGCAAATATGTTGACGCATGGAAAAATTGCAACAACAACTGTTACAATACCCGAAGGTTATACGGTAAAACAAATCAAGGCGATGCTGATGAATATTCCATACCTTGTTGGCGAAGTTGATTGCCAAGGACCATTGCCTGTATGTGATTTGCATGATGGTGATATTTTTCCAGATACATACAGAATCGCGCGCGGAACATCAAGATTGGCTTTGCTAGATTTGGCGCGCAATAAAATGGAAACGATAAAAAAATCTTTTGAAAATGCGCGTTTACCTGTGCCGTTGAAAGATTGGAACGAAGTTTTAACATTGGCATCCATTGTTCAAAAGGAAACACCGCGTGTCAAAGAAATGCCGATTGTTGCAAGTGTTTATCTAAATAGATTAAATACAAATATGCGTCTGCAAGCAGACCCGACGGTTGTTTATGTTTTGACAGATGGATTGGGGGATATGCGCGGCGAACCATTGTTGTCTGGCCATTTAAAAATAGACAGCCCTTATAATACATACAAGAATAATGGTTTGCCACCGGCACCGATTGCTAATGTTGGTATTGATGCGATTCGTTCTGTGATAAAACCTGCGCATACAAAATATTTGTTCTTTGTCGCCGATGGACGTGGTGGTCATCGTTTTTCCAAAGATTATGAATCTCACCAGAAAAATCATAACAAATGGCGGGAAATCAAGAAAAAACAAAACGAATAATAATTTTATTGTTTAATTTATTTTTTTTTACCAGTGATTTATTTCCTTGCAGATTGTGTTTCAATGTGAGATAATCGTATTATCAGGAATGAAACCTGATTCTATTAACAGAGAAGAAAGGATAAATTATGAAAAAAATTGCTTTAACATCTTTATTGGCTGTGGTTGCTGCTTCTGGTGCACATGCTGCAAACGTTATCGATGGTAATCCATTGTATATGCCAGGACAAAACCGTTTTTACAGTGTAACAGATTTGGCATCTCATTCTGAAAATGCAGATTCTTATGTTTTGGCTGAAGAATTTGGCTATGGTATCTTGGACAACTTGGCTGTGAACGTAAGGGCTGCTATGGCAGAAGAAGATGCGTTTGATGATTATGGTATGGGCAACTTGGGTGTCAAATTGACATTCCGCGCTTTGGATTTGGGTGCATGGAAGGCCGATGTTTATGGCGAATATGGCATCAATGGTGGCAGCATCTTCTGGCACAGTGACGCGGCAGATGATACATACTGGTTCGACAAAGATATGACAGAATACAATTGGACAGCCGGTATCCGTGGTGGTTATACAACATCTTTGTTCACAGTTGCTGGTCGTGTAGAATTTGCGTATGAAAATTCTGAATCTTTCAACTGGAATGACGATGGTATGCATACTTGGACAGTTGGTGTTGATGGGCAATATGTAATCGACGACGATTTCAATTTGGTCGCTACTGTTGAATACAAAGGTTGAGTAGTGTTTTTTCTACAAAATACTTAACGTTTGATATAAAAAGGAAGGTGTACATAAGTGAATAAAAATGTAATAAATTTTTTGAACCGAGAACATGCCGGTTTT
>JAKSTD010000004.1 GCA_024402755.1 Alphaproteobacteria bacterium | reverse complement strand
TGTATCGCATAATTCGCTGCAATTCTGGATTGCGAAGTCCGGGCATTTTATATTTATCTTTGTCATGTAATCTGGTGTATAAATCGTACACAGGTCTGCAAATTCTAAGGTCCACATTCAACGGTGAAAAAATATCGCGATAGATAAAATTATAACTTGCTTCGGCAAAATCTATAAAAGATAATTTGCTGGTATTTTTATCATATAAGATATTACCAGGATTCAAATCGCTATGCGACCAAGCTTCACGTGTAACATATTCAAATCCAGAAATTTCTTTTTTCAAATTAGCTATATATTTAATTTCATCTGTTTTAAACCAACGCGGCATTTTGCTTTCGATAATATTTCCAAATTTTTCCATTTTTAATTCTGTTGAAATATTATGATAAACCTCTTCGTGCACAGGTTTTAATTCATTCATATCAACTAAAAAACTGGCGATTCCATTTACGATTTCTGTGCGTTGACGTGGGGATAAACTTTGATAAAATTCCAGATTTAATGGTTCACCCATTGCGCGTTCTTCCAATAATTGATATTCATCATCTTTGATATAAACCATTTTTGGAATATTATATACAGGGTTATTCAATGCCCCTATTTCATCAATAATTTCCTTGGTTCTGTGCTGTTTTTTCAACCATGCATCTTTATCGCGCCCTGGCAACGGACGCTTCATGACATACAAGTCGCCAAAATAAGCGACACAAGTTTCACGACCATGTGGTTCTTTTATTTCCATACTCATACCATATATTATAGACATATTTTTTATTTTGTCAATACAATTATTAAAAAAAATTATCTAGTTTTTTTTAAAGAATTAACCACAGAATATGACACAAAAACAATGTTTTTTACTTTCTGTGTCGGGATTTTTTCAAAAAATTTCATCATCGTTTTTTTTACTGTAGCCTTTTTTACACCATCCATATCAACCAGCATCCCCAGTCCATTAATACGTTCCAAAGTCAACGCATTATAAAACACCTTGTTTAAAAGATTAACGGTCATTTTACCTTGTTGTGTCATATCATTACAAATACTCAACGGCCAGAAACTATGTTCTATGTTTTTTATTTTTTTGAACATACTTGTTTTTTTATACATTTGTGGTGTAATAATAATATTATATTGTTCATTATATGTAATATTGTTATCAGTACTATATAAATCTTTATACCGCATAAGTTCATCAGACAAAGATGCAAATTTGATATGTGTCGCCTTGATATTCGTAAAAATTCCACTGGGCGATTCAACAATAAAGACCAGTTGTTTTTGTATATCATCCGCCTGTTGCTGACTATAATTCAATTCACGTAATTTTTTAGTCAAAATATCGTCCAGCATGGAAGCCATCCGTATTCCATAACAATGTGCCAAGAAAACTATTTTTCTAAAATTATCTTTAACTTTTTCTACAGGTTGTGGATTTCCTGCCTCATCCACTATACGAGGCAAAATCGTCAAATCGAACACTCTGTTAGCATATTTTCTAAAAAAGCCTGGCACAAAAAAATGAAATCCAAATACGAATACATTTTTATATTTGTTAAAAATCTTATCATTTATACCACAAAGAATCTTCGCAACATTTGCATTCAAAAAAGACAAATCATGAACAGTTCCGCAAACATTTGCCTTTAAATTGGCTTGTTGTAACATCTTGTCAATTTTACACAAACAGTTTTTTGAAAATTCTTTTGGGGTATCACTCCGCAAACCACTCAACATAACAACACACGGAACAGACAAATCAATACTGTCCACAATAGTTTGATTAGAATAAAAAAGATTAACTTTGTTCATAAAGCGCAATATTAATACAACAACTTCATATTGTCAACATAAAATCATTGATTTACAATTTTTTATTATTTTGCTAGAATAATCTCAAATGTCTAAAAACAGAATATTTTTATCTGCTATTATATTTGGACTTGGCTTATCTTCTGCGATAGGCGCTGGCAATAATGAACTGTCTAAAATTCAAAACCAAATCAAACAGACAGAACAAAAACACAAACAAATTGAACAGCAATTAAAAACGTCTGCTCGCGATGTTGAAACCACAAAAAAACAGTTGGTCAAGACCGCTGACAAGGTCAGCAATTTAGAAGAACAACGCAATGCGCTAACCAGACGCATCGCAGAATTGGACAAACAACGCGATAAAATAAATGCTGAATTATCACAAAATCATAATGACATCGCAAATGCTGCAGCTGGTATGGTTTTTATCGCTGCACATCCAAATTTTGATGCGGAATCTATGCACGATTATGTTTTAACTTCGGCAATTCTGGCTGCGGCAACAGACCAATTTGATTCCCAAATTATGGATGCGACACAAAAATTAAAAGAACTTGAAAAGATACACGAACAACGCACAACGGAAAAAGAAAAACTGGACCGCAGTGCGAAACAATATACCAATGCACGACGTGAACTAGATAAATTATTAAAAACACGTTCTGCACAAAATGAAAAATTAAAAAAAGAACAAAAAGATATTCAAAACAAATTGAAAAAATTATCTGCAGCGGCGAAAAATATTTCTGAATTGTCCGCTGGGGTTGGTTCTTCCCAAATGTCCAGTGATGCAAAATTTTCAAAGCGGAAATTAAATGTCCCAGTTCGTGGAAAACTGGTTGTTCGTTATGGTGAAAAGACCGCATTGGGACTGAAATCAGACGGATGGCGCATACGCGCACGCGGGAACGCGATTGTTATGGCACCAGCAGACGGTGTTGTAAAATTTGCTGATTCTTTCCGCGGCTTTGGCAAAGTTATAATTATGTCGCACAAAAATGGATATAACACAGTTATGACAAATATGGGCGAAATTGATGCCCTGGTTGGTCAAGAGGTTTTGGCTGGCGAACCTATTGGTCGCATGAACGAAAACAAACCAGAAATGTATCTTGAGGTTAGACGCGGAAAAAACTCGGTTGACCCAGCGCGTTTATTTAACGAACCATAAAACAATCAAAAAAATTGATTAAAATTCGAAACGCAACCCGACCGTGAAATTGGAATAAATCATATTCTTGGCACTGAACCATTCACGATGTTGTGATGCATCAGCATTTACTAAATTCCAAGTAATTTTTGGAATATAAATAACACGTGCCCCAAAATCAAGGAAAGTATATTTTGTTATTCCATACGAAACACCCAAAGCAGCAATCCCAGCGACATTTTCAGACGATGGATATTTTGATTTATCAGATGGTGGCATAAATTGTATAACCCCGTCTGCATCTGGTGTTCCATAATTTTGCAAATCAGAATCTGTTGATAAATCACCGTAAATATCTGCCAATTTTAATGTGGTTTTTGATGTAGCATACCCAATGCCCAAACCAAAATATGGAATAAGTGTATTCAGTGGCTTTTGATTTCCATCAAAGAAATCATAATAAGCCATCGCAGAAATTATATCCGTTGACACAGTTGATGTTGCACCACTACTAGAAACATTAACAACACCTTCAACATCGCCACCAGAAACATTTAAATCACCATCAAACAGCGGAATTCTGTTATAATCTGTTTCAGCGATATGGTCATATCCTGCCTCAAGCCGCCAATTTGGATGATATGGTATCGTGAAACCGATACTGCCCCCCGCGGTAAAAGCCCATTTTGAAAAATTTTCCTTTGCCGGCAAAGTTGATAAATCGCCATAGCCCGCAGATAAATATCCGGCTGGGGAACCCGCTGCTTCCCATGCCATGGCAGATATAACATCACCCGTTGTTTCATTCACATAATAATACCCATACAAATTCCCAATTTCGTTGTGAATTTTCGCATTTGCCCATGACAGCCCACCACGAAAACCGATAACAAATTTTGTTCCATCATCGGTATAATAACTGTCATCAATGTAATAGCCATCATACTGCCACCCAGCGATTGCTGGCGCGACACACATCATCATCAATAACGAAAACAAAGATTTTTTTAATTTCATAACGCAACAATTATATCACAAAAACGTATAATAAAGAAACAAAAAAATGCCCGTTTGGGCATTTTTTATTTCACGATTGAATTCACATCAATTTCTGTATAATTCGAACCTTGGTCCACATTACCATAGACAGTCACAACATCATTGACACGAACGGTATTACCATTCCAAGAATCTTCTTCGATTTCCAACATAATTGAGCCAGAATCATCTTCGAACACAAAAATATTATTTCCCATATTTTTCGTAATACGCCCACGCATCACCACTGGTGTATCATCTGGCAAGTTCATAATTTCTGTCACGCTCCACACAGCAGGATGTGCATTATTCATCGTTCCATTGTTCATAGTTTTACCAGGACCTGCAACCGCACCACAAATTGGCATTATTGCCGCCAAAGCCAATACTGATATTTTTTTCATAATAATCCCTTTTTTGTTATTTTGTTTTCCATGAATTGATTATATCAAAAACCGAAACATAAATAACTAGGAACAAAAGGAAAATAAAAACCGCCCAAACGGGCGGTTGCGATTAAAGTTGAACATCTTCACAAAATTCTTGAACATCCGTCACACAATTTTTCTTTTTGACTTTTGTCCCTTTGACTTTCAATTGTTCACAATTTTCAACACTGGTCGTTGTGCAAACATGACAAATTCTTGTATCACGATTAAATACGGATGTCACTTCTTTCATACCTGAACCATCCAAATCAATAGCGGTTGATTTATCTGTCCCGACAGCTATACCGTTTGTTTTACTTTTTTGTTTCGTGTCTTTTGCTTTGTCTTTTTGTTTACCGACAAGTACATCAACAGAAGAATCATTAGATGTGGATATTTTTGATCCACCTAAACCAGAAATTCCTTTACCTCCGCTTGTCAAGGTTTGCAAATCTAACCCTTCATCAATATCATAAGAAATCGCATAAGGTGTATCCAGCGAAGTCTGTTCAGAACTAATCAATCCATCCATCCCCAATGGCAACATTTGACATCTGTATTGTGCAACATCTATGGATGCGTTTTCTGTTGCCTCTGATACTATTTTTTCATATTTCTTTTGATAATTATCTTGTGCTTTGCGCAATGCAGATTGTGCAATCGCAACACGATATTGGTTCAACAAATTCGGGAAGCGCGCAAATGTTGAATTGTTTTGATTTCCGCGTCCATTTATTTGTGACAAATCACGACCATTGATACAATATTGAACCTGTTGGTCTGATTCAATCAAAGAAATTGTTCTGTTGATTGTTCCCGCAATGTTATTCAATTCTTCTTCGATATTGGAAATAATCGCATCCGCATTTGGAACAGAACGATTGTTTTTCTTTACCGCAGCAATATAATCTTTGACCCCTATTTCGCCCGGCTTTAATACTTTACCACCGTCTTTAATAGAACCCGCGGCATCACCGATTTTTATTGAACCAAACGAAATCATACCAGTCACACGGTAAACAGAACCATCTTTTTGTGACTTTAATGAATTTGCTCCAATATATTCATCCGCTGCGAACGAATTACAATTCGATGTCGCGCCACAGAATTCAACCATTTTTTCTTCGGCAACCTTGGTACAATTTTCCAATGCCTTGTTATCAATATTCAAATACAACCCCATTAACATTTCATCCAAATCAGCCATTTTGAAATTTGGATTTGTTTGTTTGCAGGTTACCAATTTATCGATTGGGCACATATCGTGAATATATGCAAAATCCATTCCGATACAATTCATAAAATCAGGTCCGCATCTGTCTTCGGATGTAAAGCATTCTTTGACTTCTGCTGTGCAAGAATCAACACGCATTGCTGCCAATTTTGCAACAACATAATCCCAGATTTGCGGTTCCATTCTTTCGCATGGGTCAATTTGAATTTTACAGAACGAACGCGCCATATCCGGTCTTGATAAACAGGCATCCATTGTCGCAACCCCTTTGCCTGCAATATCGTCTTTGCATGCTGTTTGAATACAATTCGAAATATCAGTCAAACAAGATTGACGTTTTTGCGATTCTACATTTTGTTCCGCAAGACGAATTGTAGGTGCTGCTTCACGCAAAAAATCGGTCCAAACATAGTCACGAACAGCAACACATTTATCCAAAACACGTTCACAAATGAAACGTTTTGCCTCTAACATTTCCATTGTTGACGCGGTTATATCATAAACATTTGTCGTTTCGACTTTTGTTCCAGCGACACTGCTTGATTCATTGTTTTGCATATTTTCAGATGCGATTGTGAACACACAATGCGACCAATCAGAACCGCACGCATCTTCACCCCGCATACATTTTTTGTATTCAACCAAACATTCGCCGCGCCCGTATTGATTTGATTCTTCCAGAGAATCTTTCAACGCGCCACGCACCGCCGCACGCGCCTGATTTAATGCGGCATCTGCTTCGGCTTTCTTTTGTGCGATGCTGTTTGCCAGCCCTTTGCAATCAGAAACTATTTGACGCGAATATATTTGCGTCAAAAGTGTTATATCTTTTGAACAAGATTCTGGCATTTGTTTTTTACATAACTCATTCGCAGAATCATACAAATCACGACCAACCTTGTCAGACAAATCTATTTCATCCCATTCTTCTTCGTCGTCTTCTTCATCACCGAACAGCCACGATAAAGCACTTGTATTCTTCGCGGTTGCTTTTGTTTCGCCCGCCTTTACCACAGAACCATCCGCATTATAAATTCTTTCACCACCATTAAATATTATATCTGCATTTGCACCTGCCTGAATTTTTTCTACTTCTTCTGTGCTGATACGTTCTGCCTCTGCCAAAGTTTTTTTAATTGCTTCCAATTGCTCGTCATATTTAGCGGCATCATCGCTGCACATACAGGTTCCACCATTTTCATTATCAGCAATACAAAACGCATCCATACACCCAAAATATTTATCGAAACATTCTTGGTCATAGATACCAGTTGCTTCAACCTTGGCACGCACTTTGGTTCCCGCCTGAAGTGCGGACTGTTTTTTTGCTTTGGTTGTCGTTGCAGCCAAAGAATCAGTTGCCCCGATAAACACCGTCAACAATCCAAAAAACAAACCAAAGTTTAATATTTTTTTCATTTATTCTCTCCGTCCAATTTTACATACTTATATCTTCGCAAGATTCAATTTCTTGACAGAATTCTTGTTTACCACCACTGAAACCACCGAGCAATCCAGCACCAACACCACCAACAACGGCACCTATCGCTGTCCCCCAGCCGGCATTTATCATTGTCCCAGCTGATGCGCCCGCAGACAATCCGCCCGCCCCCGCTTTCAATGCAGCGGCTGCTTTTGATTCACCGCCGGTTTCACAAACCTGTTGCATACGACAAACATGACAATTACGCAAAGCCGGTTCAAACGAAACACTTTTTATATACATATAGTTACTTTTTGATTTATCTGCTGTTTCTGGCTTGTAATTCGTTAGACAATTTTTTTCTGCTTTTTCCAAAGATTCTTTCTTGCTTAATTCTGCTTTTCTTGAATTCATTTCGCGCAAGTTACGTTGTTCCGCGGACATTTTCGCCAGCATCTTTGCAGAATTGAAAACATTTACACCCAAAGATTCTTTGTTCTTAACTTTCTTTGAATCGCTTACATTTGTTTGCGAATCGGCGCACGCGACAACAGTTTTATCTTTTTCAAATTGTTTAAAAAATTCTTCAACTGCCGCATCAGAATCTGCGATGACCCTGGCTTTCAAAGCATCACTTGCCGCTTCTGTTTCTGGCACCTTGTCAAAAGATGTTGCAGATGCCACAATCGGCAAACAAGCCATATCTGTTCCACAAACCTTGCTTAACTGTTCGCTGAAATAATTAACACATCCCGTCAACATTTGATAATCCATCTGTAACAACGCAGATTGCACAATTACATTATACTGCGTAACATCTCTGCACGAAGCGAACATTTCTTGTGGACAAAGCGCGGCGATTTCGTATGCTTTTTTCCCGACACATTCCGCCTTGGTAAAATCGACGCCACATTTATCTTGCAAGCATTTATCAACATCATTTTCACAAAACTTTGTTTTCAAATATGCCAATTTATCATTTATCACAGATTGAAACCCAGGAATCATCTCTTCGCACTCTGTAATAACAGGACAAATTCCAGCCGCCACATTAACATCATTCAAACATTCTGTTCTGGTTGATGTAGAACAACTTTCTTCCAAACAATTCTGCACACGCGCCAGGCATGTTCCACGTCTGTTTGTATCTGCATATTTCATAGCATTTTCCAAAATACTTTTAGATTCTGCCGCCCAATCTTTTTCAACATCCACACGCACAGCCATACATTGGTCGAGTATATTTTCACAAGTATTTGAACGGCGCTTTAATAAATTCGCATCCAAACAGTTTTCAAAATTCACACCACATCCACCCTTGTCCGCGATACAAGAACGATATGCCAATAAACATTCACCACGATTGTATTTGTTTGTTGTGTCTAACATTTCAAGGCGCGCCTTGCGCACAGCAGATTCAGCGATTCGCTTATTTGATTCTGCATTTGCTTTTTGGTCGCGTAAATACGAATCGTAATTTTTACAATCTTGGGTAATCATACGCGAATAAAGTACCGCTTCCATTTCCGCAGAATCCCCACACGAATCTAATTTTTCCTGACAATATTTTGATGCCATTTTGTATAAATCATCACCCAATGTTACATCTTCACCGATATCTTCATCTTCATCAACTTCGTCGTCGTCGCCGACCAGCCAAGCCAAGAAATTCGTATTAGAAACCTGTTTATTATTTGTATTTTCTGCAAACACCAGTTTCGCCTTGGCCCCAAGTTGTTCACGTTCAACACCAGTTGTGTATAAATTGTCTGCTTCTTCCTGGATAGCAAGTATCGCGTTTATTTTATCTTTGGCAGAATTTATATTATTTGAACAGGCGCATCTTTCGCCCTGGCTTTCGTCCAATAAACAAAATTCATCCATACACTGACGATACGCATTACGACAATTTGTCGGTGTTGCATCAACAGTCGCAACAGTTTCCGTCTGGGGTGCATCTGTTTGCTTTTCGGTATTTGTCTGGTTATTATTAGAAACATTTTGTGTATTCTGTACGGTATTTGCATTTGAATTTACCGTAACACTTTGCGCTGTTTGGACAGCTGTTGCCCAAGCAGCAGTCGGCATACGAGATGCAGTTTGCGAACCACGCGGCACACCAACGCGTGTGCTCGAATCCCCGCGCGTTGCGCCAAAGGCAACCGTTGGCGCCAAAACCAATAACGACAAAAATTTTATCATTTTCATTGTATCCCGTTCCTACATTTACAAGTATATTTTATCAAAAAACAAGACACCTTGCAAGGCATAATAAAAAATTCTTGCATTTTATTTTTTGCCGAATATCATTAAAAACATACAAAAAACAAAGGTTTTAATTTATGGCAAAAGATGATGTAATTGTTTTTTCTGGTGTGGTCGAAGACAGATTACCCAACACAATGTTCCGTGTTCGCCTTGAAAACGGGCATTTGATATTGGCAACAGTATGTGGAAAAATGCGCAAGGCGCGCATCTGGGTTAACGTTGGGGAAAAGGTTCATGTTGAAATGACACCATACGATTTGGACAAGGGACGTATTACATTTGTCGAACGCAAAAATGCCTCAGATGCTGGCGCCCCAAACCATCAATAAAACAAATTGATAAAAAACAACCCGCATCCGCGGGTCGTTTTTTATTGCACAACTGGTCCCTCCGTAAATGTCCCGGTACCCGCATTTGTAAAGAAAGTTTTAGAAACAGTATCATACATACCACTGTCGCGTTTCACAGGAATCATATGTTGAGTCAATATACCGTTTCGCCACATTTTATATTCATATATTTTGGTTCTTGAATGATACAGAGTTGTAGTTCCTGTTGCGTGTATAGCAAACAAAGTGGCAGTAGTGGGTGTAGTAATGTTAACTGCACCTTGCACGACGAATGCGGATTCTCCCCCACTGGGGGGGGAAAAAACGCATTGCGGTGGGGAGAGTTGAAAAAAACACCGCGAAAAAGTTGCGGTGCTTTGTTTCTTTTCAAACGCATTATTACACACGACGAACTTTCTTTGGACGGCACCCGTTGTGTGGAATACGAGTCGTGTCTGTAATAGATTGAACAACCAATCCTGCATTTGCCAAACCACGAACAGCAGATTCACGACCCTGACCAATACCGCGCATCAAAACATCAACTGTCTGCATACCCATTTCTGCAACCTTTTTACCGACTGCATCTGCAACAACAGTTGCTGCATATGGTGTTGATTTTTTTGCGGCCTTGAAATTAGTAGCCCCCGCGGTTGCCCAAGCGAATACGTCACCGCTTTGGTCTGTGATTGTTATACGTGTATTATTATTAGTTGCAACAATATGGGCAATCCCATGTGATACTTTCTTTACAACTTTCTTTTTTGATTTATTTACTGCCATTTGTGTTTCCTTTAGATGTCTTCAATTAACTATCGTGTTAATCTCTACCCAATTAATATTATTTACCCTTGGTCGCAGAACCAGCAACAACAACGCGTTTACCCTTACGAGTTCTGGCATTTGTTTGTGTGCGTTGACCACGAACTGGTAAACGATTACGGTGACGAATTCCGCGATATGTTTTCAAATCTTGCAAACGTTTAATATTCATTGCAACTTCGCGACGAACATCACCTTCTACTTTGAAATTTTGTTCAATGTAATTTGAAATTTTGATAACATCTTCGTCTGTTAAATCTTTTGCGCGCAGACCGTCTTTCAATTTCAATGCAGAACAAATCTGTGCAGATTTAGCCGGCCCAATACCATGAATATAACGCAAAGCAATTTCAATGCGTTTTTCAGACGGAATGTTAACACCTGCTATACGTGCCATCTTTTATTTTCCTTTTTCTATCTTGTCCATTTATCCACCAAAGCTTCCGCGAAGGAGGATTCACCTTTGCACCCAAAATCCACACGTTTTTTGAATGCGTTTCGATTTTTATCAGCGACCATTTTATTATGCGTCACGAAAAAAATCAAATCTTTTTGCCCGCACGGTTCACCCGCGGAAACGTCCTTTCTTTTGCCCCTTGTTAACAACACCGTTGTATTGCTTTTCAACCAAATACGATTTTATTTGATTCATTGTATCCAATACCACACCAGCAACGATTAAGACACTTGTTCCACCAATCATCAATGGCATACCACCACGCGTGTTCAATATGATTGGCAAAACGCACACAACAATCAAATACATAACACCAATCGCAGTTGTACGCGATACCACACCATCCAAATAATGCATGGTCTGTTCACCAGGACGAACACCCGGAATATAACCACCCATATTTTTCAAATTATTACTTGTTTCTTCACTGTTGAAAACGACCGCGGTTTGGAAATAAGCAAAAAACGCAATCAACAAGGTATAAAGCGCCATATACGACCATGTTCCATATGTAAAGAATCCAAGAATTTGTTGCACAACCAAATTTTCACTTTGAACGAATCGCTGTATAAACGCAGGCAACATCATAATTGACGATGCAAACACAGGCCCCATAACCCCAGACATATTAACCTTAATCGGCAAATATGAAACATTTGTATTCATAACACCGTTTGCCAATGCCTGACGTGGATAAAGTATTTGAATACGACGTTGTGCCTGTTCCATAAAGGCAATCAATGCAACGATACCAACGACAAATCCCAAAACCAATGCAATCATCGCAGGCGACATTTGACCAACCCCCGCCAACGAGAACAGTTTTGCAATTCCACCTGGGACCTCTGCGATAATACCAGCAAAAATCAAAAGCGATGCGCCCTGCCCGATACCACGCGCAGTGATTTGTTCTGCCAACCACATAACGAATACAGTTCCACCCACCAGCGCAACTATCGCAGATAATTCAAAAGAAAATCCAGGATTTGCAACCGCAGATACACCATTGACTGGTGCCATTGATTCCAAACTGCGCACAATCGCCCAACCCTGAACAATCGCCAACAACACCGCCAAATAACGTGTATACTGATTGATTTTGATACGACCAGATTCACCTTCTTTACGTAAATCCATCAAAGATTTACTGGTCGCAGATAATAATTGAATAACGATAGACGCAGAAATATATGGAAAAATATTCAATGCCAACACCGACATACGGGATAATGAACCACCCGAAAACATATCGAACATCCCCATCATTCCATTATCACCATTAAACAAATGCAACACCGCGCTGGCATTAACACCGGGTAATGGAATAAAAGAACCGATTCGATACACTATCAACGCACCCAATGTAAACAAGATGCGTTTCTGTAAATCTGTCGGATTGCCAAAAAGTTTTTTCAAAAAATTCATGCGAATATCTTTTTATTAAATTATTTAGATTGGATTTTTCCACCGGCCTTAACGATTGCTGCTTCGGCTGATTTAGACCATTTTGCTGCAACAATGTTAACAGCAGTTTTAATTTCACCCTTGCCCAATACTTTCAAGCCATCCAATTTACGATTTAAAATTTTTGCATCCAACAGAGTATCAATATTGATTTCTTTTTTTGTATCAATTTTACCGGATTTGATAAATTTTTCAATATCACCCAAATTGATTGTGGCGTATTCTTTATGGAACGGATTATTAAAACCAAATTTTGGAAAACGGCGCAAAATTGGCATTTGTCCACCCTGGAACGTTGCTTGTTTACGTGAACCAGAACGCGCCTTTTGCCCCTTGTTCCCACGACCAGATGTTTTACCATAACCAGATGCCATACCACGACCAACGCGTTTAACATCTTTTCTTGCACCAAAATTATCCATCAAAGCATTTAATTTCATTTCTTTTTTCCTTTTTGTCCTATGACTATGTTATTATAGTCCGTTTCGCATATAATACAAGATTACATACTCGGTTAATTTTTTTTATTTTGCATCAACTGCTGTTTCTAACTTTTTACCATCACGACCAGCAATGATTTCCGCCACAGTTTTACCACGACGCGCAGCAACTGTCTTTGGAGAATTCATTTTTTCAAAAGCCAAAAATGCAGCGCGAATCATATTGTTTGGATTGTTTGAACCTTGAGATTTCACAACAACGTCTTGGACCCCCAAACATTCAAATACCGCACGCAACGCACCACCCGCAATGATTCCAGTACCAGGAACAGCACTGCGGACAACCAATTTGCTGGCGCCATATTTTGCAGCACTATCATGGTGCAATGTGCGTCCTTCCTTCAAAGGAACACGAATCATTTTTGCTTTTGCTGCCTTGGTTGCTTTCTGGACAGCTGCTTGAACTTCCAAGGCCTTACCCTTACCAAATCCAACCATACCAGATTTATCACCAACAACCACCAAAGCAGAAAACGACATATTACGACCGCCCTTCACTGTTTTGGAAACACGGTTGATAGAAACCAATTTATCTACCAAATTATCTGACTGTAATTTTTTATCATCAAAACGTGCCATTTTTCGCTCCATTTATTAAATTTTCATACCATTTGCGCGCATAGAATCGCCCAAGGCCTTTACACGACCATGATACAAATAACGACCACGATCGAAATAATAGTTATCTTTGATACCTGCTTTGGCCATACGTTCAGCAAAAATCTTGCCAACCATTTCAGCCCCAGCGATATTCCAACCCTGACCTTTGAAATCTTTTCCCTTGCAAGATGCAGCCCACACCGCACAGCCCTTACCCTCACCGATTGCCTGCATTTCAAAACGACGACCAGAA
>JAKSTD010000039.1 GCA_024402755.1 Alphaproteobacteria bacterium | reverse complement strand
ACGAATATCTTCCAACCCTGGCCGCGTTGTATCAATATTCCAACAACGCGTCAAAGCAACACGCAAAGCATCAATAACAGATATCGTCATCGTTCTGTCCAAAGATAATACTTCGCGATTAACACGAACTAACTTTTTCTTGCGCGGGGCAGATTTGTCTTCTTGTTGTCCTTCCTCGGTTTTTGGTGTTTTTTCTCTGGATGATTTTTTACTTTCATCTTCAATAACATCTGGTTGTTTTTGGTCGATTTTTTCATCTTGAATAATTTCTTTGCCCTCGGCTTTTTTGTCTATTTTTTTATCATCATTTTGCCGGGGGACCGAAGTATTATAAAGCTTAGTTTCATCACCACTAACCCGAACATTTTTTAAATCAATTTCTATGATTTCAATTCGATTTGGTGTCACCAATTTTGCGCGTTCAACCACAACAGAAAACGACATCATTAACACAGCAAGCAAAACCAGATGTCCCAACACGGACATCATTATATTTTCACTTTGAAATTGCGTTTTCTTTTTCATTATTAACTAATTATCAAGTTTTGTTCGCAGTCCTACACGTTGGAACCCAACATCTTTTAATTTTCCCATCATGGACATAACCGCACCATAATCAGCATGCGTATCCCCACTCAAAGTAATCGCCAAATTAGGATTTTCACCACGCATTGCAATCGCACGCTTTACAATTTCGTCCCGCGGCAATTTTTGTTCCGACAAATAATAATTACCACGCGCATCAACACTTATTTGTATCGCATGATCGTTACCCGTCATCGCAGATTTTCCTGCGCGCGGCAATTCTATATCTATACCAGATGTCATCAACGGGGTTGTCACCATAAACACAGCCAACAACGTGGTCATTATATCAATCATTGGCGTCAACGACATATTTGCATCACCAACATTAGAACGTCTTCTGGACATTTTTTATTTCCATTTTATTTATGTTTTAATTCTTTAACTTTGTCATCCAACAAATCATACAATTCATCTGATTTTTTAGAAAAGACATTATACGCGATTGCCGCAGGCACTGCTGCAATCAAACCCAACGCAGTCGTCCCTAACGCCACTGCCAAGCCCGGCGCAATAACACCAATACTGACAGACTGGTTAATACCAATTGATGAAAAAGAATCCATAACCCCCCAAACCGTTCCAAACAAACCAATAAACGGCGCAACATAAGAAACCATCGACAAAAACCATAAATTTTTATCAAATGGACGAATCAGTTTATCCACAACCGTTTCCAAATTATCTGTATCTTTTACAGAAACAGGGTGACGTTTTTGAAATTTCCACACACGAATTTTTTCAATTATCACCGCCCAAGACACAACACTTGCCGCCAATAAAATCAAAGACACAAATAGCGTCATCAAATCGCGACCACTAAACAAAGACAACAAAGAAAAACTATTTTCCATTTATCCATCCTCCTTTTTTTATCAAAACCTATCTTAACGCATTTATAACACTTTCTGGTATTGCCTTTGAACACATATCAGAACCTAAATACGCTATGGTTATATTCATTATAGCACAAATTTTATCACATTTCACGAATTTTTGTTCAACCACCAAAGATGCAGCTCCAATTTTTAACACTTGTGTTTCCACAACAAAACTTTCACCCAACAAAATTGGTGTCAAATATTTAATATTTAAATCACGAACAACAAACCCCAAATCTTCATCTGGAATCAAAACACCTTTTGACCAATCAAAACGCGCCCGCTCTGCAACCTCTACATATCGTCCATGATACATAACACCTTGAGCATCACTATCAGCGTACGAAACATCAAAATTAAAAATATGTGCTTTTGTCATTATATTACCCAACAAAATTAAAGTTATTTCTCAACACCAACATGTCTATACCCGTTTTCGGTAACAACCCGTCCGCGCGGGGTTCTTTGAACAAACCCAAGTTGCATTAAATACGGTTCAATTACATCTTCTATAGTATCAGCAGGTTCAGACAAAGCCGCCGCCAAATTATCAATCCCAACAGGGCCGCCAGCATAATGTTTTATTATCGCATTTATATATTCACGATCGATTTCATCCAATCCTTTTTCATCAATATGTAATTGATACAACGTGGTTTTTATCGTATCTGCCGAAATAAAATCTTTTCCTGTCGCCGCAGCAAAATCACGCGCCCGCTTTAATAATCTATTCGCAATACGCGGGGTTCCACGTGAAGATTGCGCCAACATTTTTGCACCTTCTGCATCTATTTTTGTTCCTAATATATTCGCGCTGCGCATAATAATTTTTGCCAAATCATCCACAGGATAAAAAGACAATCTTAAATCTATGCCAAACCTATCGCGCAAAGGATTAGATAACAAACCAGTCCTTGTTGTCGCCCCAACCAAAGTAAACGGTGGCAAATCTATACGAACAGATTTTGCGGTCGGTCCTTCGCCCAACATGATATCCAACTTAAAATCTTCCATTGCAGAATATAAAACTTCTTCTATGGCAGTCGGCAGACGATGAATTTCATCAATAAATAAAACATCCATCGGTTCCAAAGCGGTCAAAATCGCAGCCAAATCACCTTGCTTAGTCAACATTGGTGCAGATGTAGCACGAAAATTTGTTCCCAGCTCATTCGCAACAATATGTGCCAAAGTTGTTTTTCCCAACCCCGGCGGTCCATAAAGCAAAACATGGTCCATCGCCTCACCACGGTTACGCGCAGCTGACACAAAAACCGACAAATTCTGCTTTAATGCATCATGACCAATAAAATCACCCAAACTTTTTGGCCGAATTGTTGCAGCCATTTCATCTGGAATATTAGGATTCATAAAACGTTTGTTTTCTTCCATCATGATTACAACAACTTATCATCCGCATTTTCGCGCCCAACATAGGCCTTTAAATCATTATACATTTGTCGCAAATCCCCAGGTTGAGAATAACCAGCATCGGCATTCTTTACTTTGATTGTTTCCAAACTTATTTGTGCTTGTTTTTTTAAAATCTGGGTAAGGTGCGCACCAAAAACATTTGCTTCTTCCCCTTCGTTCATGCCTTGCAACAACAAACCGCGATTAGGACGTGGCGATAAGAAACTAAAATCCGAAACAGACGCATCTGGTGACACCAGCGCAAAACCGCTTACTTCTGGTCTTCTCATCAACATCTGCAGAACATACCATGCCCCCAACTGATGCCCGGCCAGCCAAATTTTTTCACTATCTTCGTTTTTATTTTGAATCCAATCAACCACAGTAGCAATATCCAACATATTATCCGCAGTAGTCCCAATAGCCCCTTCGGAATCATTAACACCACGATAATTAAACCGAACCACAGAAAAGCCTATATCCATAAATGCACGAAACATCGCATACGAAATTCTGTCGTTCATGTGGCATTTTTGACGCGGACTGCCAGACAACACCACCGCCAACGGCGCAGATTCTTGTTCAGATTTATGATAAACCGCATGTAGTTTTCCAGATTCACCAGTAATAATAACATCTACCATTTTTATATCCTATTTGTTTTTCTTGTCGATATTATATCATATTTATATAAAACAAAAAAGTTATTATTTCCAATAAATTTTTTTGCTTTGACATGCACATATAAAATATACTATTATATATAGTATAAAATTCACGAGAGAAAGGTTAAACACCATGAAAAAACTTATTTTACTGGCTGGAACATTAGTATTTTGCACAAATAATGCAGTTGCAGGTATATCAAGGTTGGACAACGAAGATTTTGAAGATTATTCGTTTGAAGAAGTTCAAACCATTTATACAGAAGTTCCTATGCGTTCATATTACGCGTATCCTGACGATGTAAATTTTATCCCAGAAACGGAATTTATGAACGAAAGCGATGGAACAGATTATGACGAAGTGATATACCAGGTTCAATCCGAAGAACTTGCCTATAATCCAGGTGTTCAATTTGCCGAAAGGCCGACTGTTATTTGTCGTGATTTTAATTGCACGCGTTTGAACGACCGTATAACACGAACATTTTTATTCAACAGTTTGGCTAATATGTTCTTAACCAATGCGCACTCTCGTGTTTTTATCTGCGAAGCAGACCCGTTTTCGCGCAGTTGCTTGCAATCTGGAATATCTTTCCCGGTAAGGGCTGGCATCGCCAATGCGCTGGTAAAAATTCCTAAGGCGACAATTTCTCAGGTTAATTTATCACGCGGGCTTTCACGCGCAACCGTAACAATGACCTATGAATTTTTAATCAATGGGATAAAGCACACATGCGAACCAACAATTATGGATATTTCTGTTCCAAACAATTCCCAAGCAACCCTGATGAATCGTGAATTTGCTTGTAATTTAACAAGTGACGGTGTTTCAAATGTATCTTTGTTGTTAAACGTTGATTATATCGATTTAGACTATGGTTTAATCGGCGCATATTATTCTTTGGGATTACAAGGACCGTCAACAGGGGCAACAAACGGATATTTAGTATTCAAAACAGAATTTACTACGAACGGGGCCAAATTCCGCGCAACCTATAAAAGTTCTGAAAATCTTGATCGCGCAATTCAACCCGGCGAATATGCGGTAGACCCGTTATACAAATAAATGACCAAAAGCATTTTAATTATTGACGACGATGATATGCTGTGCAACACTTTGGCTGTTGGGTTGCGCAAATTGGATTTTGATGCAATAACCGCTTCTTCTGCCGAACAAGCAACCAAAATACTGGAAAGGATTTCTGTTGATGCTATTGTTCTAGACCGCATGATGGAAGGTCAAGACGGGCTAAGTTTTTTAAAAAAACTGCGCAGTGATAACAACAATACCCCCGTTTTAATTTTAACCGCAATGTCTGGTCCAGAAAATGCGATTGATGGATTATCTGGCGGCGCAAACGATTATATGTCTAAACCTTTTAAATTGCAGGAATTGCTATTACGTCTTAACAATATTATAAAAAACAGACCTGTTGCACCAGATGATTCAACCGTTTTAACAGGACTGATTTTTAATGGTGAAGATTTTTTTGTTTTGAATAAACCAGGAAAAAAACAAGTATTACCATTATCAAAAGAAGAAAAAAAGTTATTACACGGTCTAACAAATCCCGTTGGGAACACTGTGTCTGCAACCCCAATGGTCATAAAACGCTTGCGCAATAAAATAAATGGTGTATTATCAGATATAAATATAGTGACAGTTCGCGGAACGGGTTACAAAATAATAAAAACAAAAATTTAGGGTAACAATATGAAACTTATGCCCCGCAGTTTTTTAACCAGAACCATTTTGATGGTATTGATTCCACTTGTTATCGCTTTGACGATTGTAACCAACGCGTTTTTTGGCAATCACTGGAAGCGGGTTCATGCCACTTTGGCACGCACCTTGGCGGGTGAAATAACAACAATGGTTCACTTTTTAGACAAAGGCGACATAGATGCCGTTCAAATGCTTGCACGCGACATCGGGATAAATGTTTCTGTAAACAGCGATTTAAACAGACCAAAGC
>JAKSTD010000038.1 GCA_024402755.1 Alphaproteobacteria bacterium | reverse complement strand
TGTTTTATCATTTAATTCAACTCCTTCTTGTCTTGATAAACACTTAATGCACTTATTCAAAAAACGAATTGACCAATCTAATGCAATATAAAAATTTGTTTCTAACAGATTTGGAAAAAATCTATATTTTATTGTTTGGCTTTTGGGTTGTTGCTTGGTGCGTGTGCATCGAATGATGGCGGTTTTTACGGCAAAATTACCTCAGAGGTATATAATGAAACCACAAAAGAATATATAACTGATGAAAATGAATATGCTGAAATCGATTCGTATCAACCAAAGACAATGGCGGAAAGAACAGAATCTTCGAATCGTTGGAATACTGCGCGCAAAGAAACCAGATGGCAAGAATATAAGGGGGCAATGGTGCGTGTCGAAATCTTGCTGGGGGATACAGAGGTTCGTGAAATGCGTCTTCGCTATATGCAAAGTGCAGACGGCAAAGATGTTGATGCAGATATGCGGACTGTTTTGGCGCGTGTTGCTGATTATGAAATGAAACGTGTGTGTGGTCGTAATACAGAAAGTATTGTAATTATTTATGATCGTCCTTCGTTCGAAGTGATGCGGCCAACAACATTTTTTGACTATCGTGTTGAATCCGAAGGGGTCGCAATGCGTGAATATGGATTTAGGTGTGTTTACAATCAATAACAAACAAAAAGGAGTAAAAAAATGAAAAAAGTTATGGGTGTAATGGCTTTGTGTGGTGTTGCTATGTTAGCGGCAGGTTGTGAAAAGACAGCAAAGAACGGCGATACAGTCGTTATTGATTTTGCTGGATTTTTGGGTGAAGAACAATTTGCTGGTGGAACAGCAACAGATTATTCTTTGAAATTGGGCAGCGGCACTTTTGTCCCAGGTTTCGAAGAACAATTAATCGGGGCCAAGGTTGGCGAAACACGTGATGTTAACATTACTTTCCCACAAAATTATGTTCCAAATTTGGCTGGCAAAGATGTTGTGTTCAAAGTCACAATCAAAGACATCCAAAAATAAAATATATCAAAATCAAAAACCGCCAATTTGGCGGTTTTTTTTATGTTGAAATTTCATCAAGTTTAATCGCGCGGTTTTTTATTGGTTGGTATATTCTTCGCCGCTGTCATCATATATAGAATACACAATTCCGTCAACGTTTACTTTGAGATAATTATCAATATTATCACTCATTTTGATATCTGTAGGTGACATATTGGCATAATAAATCGTGTTGCCAATTTGAACATTTAATGTGTGTGCTGTTTGTCGATTTTGTCGCAAGTATATCGTGTGTGTCCCTATATGTAATTCAGATCCGCAATCGTGGGAACTGTCTGCGCCCAATCCGTATCCTATGGTCGTTAAACCAGTCGGGCATTGTGTGCGAATATCGCTGTTGTTTTCAGACCAATACCCAGCCCCAACAGCAACACACACATCATTGTTGCGGTAATATCCACCGCTACACAACGTTCCAGATACAGGTGTCCATTTCGCATAAAATGTTTGGGGGGTAATTGTGTAAATCGGTATGGTTTGGGACATGGCGCAATTATTAAGCGCATAATTTGTTCCGCCATTCAATACATACGTAATTGCGTATCTGGTTCCACATGATACCTTGGAATTCCAGTATGATTCATATCCGGTTATATATTGACGATGATTGTCGCCCGAACAAGATGTGTCCAATGCCGTGTTTGCAAACATACTGGCCATCATTTGTGTTCCGTATGGATGACCGTTTTGAATCAATCCACCGAATGCAGATGGCGGAATAAATCCAGATAATGCCGAGCATTGATAAAAAGTTTGATAAAAAGTGTAATTATATGCGCTCGTTATTCCACGAAATAAATTTTCAGGGATAGATTTTATTTTGTTGCAATTATAAAACGTTCTGTAAAATCTTGGTCGCAAATCATCTGTAGCACCCAGAACAGGAAATATAGCAGACAAATCGCCACTTATTTCGGTAAAAAAATTTTTGTTTACATTAGATGTCATGAATGAAATAGCAGCAGTTGTTTGTCCATCAGCATAACCCGTGGCCAATCCACCAATTCGTATATCGAAAGGACCAGTGCTAGAATATGTATGGCTGTATGGTGCCACGGTGGTATTATTGCGCGGAATGGTTTCAATAGAATCAGATTGATTATCCCCCCAATCAACGTAAAATGTCCCCATGGCGCTGATACTAAAAGATATTTCTGTGTTTTTTGTTTTTGGTTTGACAGTAATGGTAAATTTTACATCTATACAGGAATTGTCAGGCAAGGTAATTTGGTTCGCATCGCAGGCACCAGCAGCATTTATTGCACACAACATCAATGTTGCAACCAAAGTATGCACGCAACGTAAGTGTACGAAAATTAGATACCGCCATTTACGCATAAAAATATCCGTTCCTCTCCAAAATTGATTACCTTGAACTAGCCGTTATGATTATAAGAAGTTTGGTTGTAAAAAGCAAGTGCATTTAATACCACAGATTATGGTTGGATACCGCAAAATTCTGCGTATTATTGGACAATGTGGGAGATGTTGTGTTGATTTATATTGCCTTGATAAATATTTTTGCCTTGTTCGCGGCAGTCAATACCGCGTCTTTATCAATCACAAAACAAGTTTTCGCGTTTACGACAATTCCATGTAATTTTGCCGCCGCCACCGCGCGCACAGTATCAACACCAATCGCAGGTATATCGATACGTAAGTCTTGACCTGGTTTTGTCATTTTTGCAAATACACCGCCAGTTTTCTTTCTGTTTTTGCGCATATCTACAACGCGTTTTAACATATTTGCGGTTCCTTCTGCGGCTTCGACAGCGATAACTTGTTTATCAACAACCACCGAAGCACCAATGTCTTCGATACCAATGGTGTGTGAAACCTGAATTGCGCGTTCAATATCGTGCAAATCAGATTTTGATGGTTTCGTTTTTGTTTGAATTCCAGGTTTTTCAAAAGTTAGTTCTGGTGCCAAATCTTGCGCGGCAACAATTTCATATCCGCGCGATTCAAGCGCCTTGTTAAAAGCAACAGCCATAGAATCGTACCCCCGTTGATGTTTTAAAACACTTAATAATACAGATATCGACCAAAGGTCAGGTCGTATATCAGACAAATTCACATGTCCCAACGCGCCGACAAAAGTGAGTTTCTTTATTCCGCGTTTCTTGCATTCGCGTGCCGCTGTTCCGCCACCGCCAAGGCGTATAACAAGGTCTGGGTTTAATTTCGGATCGTAAAAGTTTTTAAGTCCGATAACAAAAACATCCCATCCGTGTTTGCGCAATGCATCGCGCGTTAAAAAAGGCAACGACAGCGCGCCACAAAACAAAGCAATCTTTTTATCTGTATTTTTTTTCATAAGTATATGATAATTTTAAAACAAATTGGAATCAAGAAAGATTTTATGTTATGATAAAAATATGAAAACAAAAAAATGTCCATTTTTTAATCTTTGTGGCGGATGCAGATATGATTTTTCTGATGAAAAATATCGCGATGAAAAATTGTCTGTGTTGCCAAATTTAGATTACACAGATGATGCGATTTGGGGCGGGGCGGGGCAACGAAGACGCGCTGATTTCGCTTTTGTTGATGGGCATTTTGGTTTCTTTAAAAAACAAAGCAAAGATATTATTGATATAATAAACTGTCCAAATATTGTTCCAGAAATAAATGATGTTTTGTCATCTGTTGCGAAATTACCTTGGTCTGGTTCGGGCAGTGTTTTAATAACAAAATGTGAAAACGGAATTGATGTGGTTGTTGATAGTGTCGTTCCGCATTTTTCTGCGGAATTTAAGGCATCTGTTGATAAATTGCCACCACAAATAATCAGGTTTGTTTGGAACGATAAAATCGTACGGAAATACACAGAACCTGAAATAAAATTTAACGATAAAATATTGCATTATCCACCGCGCGCGTTTTTACAACCAACAATCGAGACCGAACAAATATTGCGTGATTTGGTTGTAAATTATGTCGGTGGTGCTAGAAAAGTTGCAGATTTGTTTTGTGGTTTGGGAAGTTTTACGTATGCAACAAATGCAACAGGTTTTGATATATTTGGAAACGGAATCACACGCGATTTGTTTAAAAAGCCGTTAACAATAAAACAATTAAATAATTATGATGTGGTTATAATGGACCCGCCGCGGAATGGCGCAGATGCACAATCTCGGGAATTGGCTAAATCAAATGTGAAAAAGATTATATATGTTTCGTGTAATCCAAACACTTTTATTCGGGACAAAGGTATTTTGGAACATGGTGATTATAAAATGACTGTTGCGATTCCTGTTGACCAGTTTGTTGGTGCATCGCATTGGGAAATATTTAGTGTGTTTGAGAAATAACTCTTGAAGATTGTTATGTTTCATCCACAAATTGGTTGTTTTTTGAAGAAGAAGTAGATACTTGTTCTTCTGTGTGTGCTTATTCGTGTGCTACGACAGTTTTTCAAACTGCCGGTTTTCGCCAACGCATGTATAAAAATTTATAGATATGGATGAAATCTCATTTCGATACAACGACCATCCCCCTTCGTTAAAACTTCGGGGGACAAGTTTCACATTATTTAAATTATTTCGACACGACAACCATTGCGGTGCGAAGGACTGTATCACCGAACATATATCCACTTTGTAATTCTTCAACGATTGTGTTAGTTGCTGTCTTATCGTCTGGTTTATCAACCATTTGAATCGCGTTATGAAATTGCGGGTTTAATTTTTCACCAACAGATTCTATTTTTGTAATTCCAATTTGTGCAAATGCGTTTTGTAATGCCTTTTCCATTGATTTGATACCCGCATCTTCTGGGTTATGTTTTAACGCGGACTGAACCGCATCCATAACTGGTAATATTTTTCCTGCGACCCCCATTGCACGATTGCGTGATACAGATTCAATATCCAGTGCAGAACGACGACGCGTGTTTTCCAATTCTGCCGCAGTGCGTAAATATTTATCGTTTAATTCAACAATTTTACTATTTAATTGTTCGATAATTTCGGTCTGGTTATCGTTAGATATTTTGTCTTTTGCTTCGTTAATTGATACAGATTGTATTTCTGATTCTTGTAAATTTTCTTTTTTTTCTTCCATAGTTTTTACCCATTTATTTTTATTATATGTTTATTCGATTGATTTTATTATAGGTAAAAATGTTTCACTTTTCAAGGATGCACCACCGATTAGCAGTCCATCAACATAAGGAATAGATACAATGCGTTGTGCGTTATTCGCATTTACACTGCCGCCGTATAAAATCGGCATTGGATTGGGCAGGGCATCAAATACTGTCTTGACCGCAGTTATGATTTCGGATTCAGTTGGGGTAAGCCCACTCCCAATACCCCACCGCGGTTCATAAGCAACAATATATTCGCCGTTTTCTGGAATACTTTCCAACAACATTTTTTTGATAACCGCAATAGTGTGACCTGCGTTTTTTTCTTCCATCGTTTCACCGACACATATAATTGGAATAATGTTTTTTTTTATTGCTATGGTTTCCTTTTCACGAACAATTTCATTTGTTTCTTTTTGTTATGTTCTGCGTTCATTGTGTCCAACAATAAC
>JAKSTD010000037.1 GCA_024402755.1 Alphaproteobacteria bacterium | reverse complement strand
AGAGTCATAACAGTTGATAATAATACGCCCATTGGAATTGTCATAACAAAGACAACTTGTCATTGCGTGAATAAATCATTGAATTCCACCAAGCATTCTTGATGTTCTTCATCAGTTCCACACCATACGGACCATAATCATATGTTCCGCCCAAACCGCCATAAATTTCGGATCCAGTAAATATAAAACCACGTCTTTTACACAGTGCAACAATATCATTTACATTTTTTGCCGGCATCATCAAACCCCTATGTTTATAATTGCAAGTATAAGTATTATATTTTATTCGTACGTTTGCAACATTTTTTGCCATAAAAAAACGGGGGCAAAATGCCCCCGAAAATTACGCGATTTTTATTTCTGTTCTGGGGCAATTGCCGCGGCCGGACATATGGATGCACATGTACCGCATGATACGCATTTGGTCGGGTCAATTACACATTTGCCGTCTGCACCCACAGAAATTGCCTGCATAGGGCACATACCCATACAAGAATGACATCCGATACATTTATTTGGATCTATTTTATAAGCCATTTTTTTCTCCATTGTTTTTGTTTAATCTCGGTTTAACAGTCCAAGCAGATATTGGAACATCGCAATGAAAGAAATATACAAATGCAATGCACCCAACACAGCCAACTGATCTTTTTGCGTCTCATCCCCCAGGACCGCATATGAACGCTTTAATGTCTGCATATCATACGCCGTGAACAAGGCGAATACCAATACACCGATGGCACAAACGATTGTTGAAAATGTCCCACCCAGTGTCCAAATCATTGATACAACACCGACCAAGATTAAACCAATCATACCCATCATCAAGAATATCCCCAAGAAAGATAAATCCTTGGCGGTTTTATATCCGAACGATGCCATAAACCCAAACATCAGTGCGGCAATCACAAACGCCCAGAAAATAGACGCCGGATTAACAGACAGACCACCCCAAATTATTGGTGTAATGCCCAATCCAATCAGTACCGCATACACGAATAACAACACCGCCGCCAATGCCGGTCGCATTGAAAACGCACGTGCCTGGGCCCACAGTGATAATACCAAACCACCAAATATTACGATATAAAAGAACGGCGTCATGCCACCCGTTGTCACCAACAGGTTAATTCCACCCATGTAAATTGTGACAAAAGATGTAATTGCCGTAACCGCAACCGCACCAAACATCAACGAAAATATTTTCTTAAGGTATAAATCTATGCCACCCGTACGGGTTGGTGTAACGACTTTTGGTGAATTTGCTACCATATTTTTCTCCTTGTTATTTATCAAATATATAATACAATAGACATAAAGTTTCAAGAACTAAAAGAAAGTAAAAATGGCAATATTTATTGACCCGATTTCACCAGTTGCATTTTCTGTATTTGGATTGCCTGTGCGATGGTATGCGTTGGCATATATTGCGGCATTTATCGCCGGGTATTTGATATTGAAATATCTGATGCGGTCCAAGAAATGCGCAATACAATTGACCAAAAAAGAATTGGATGATTTATTAACGTGGGTCATATTGGGCGTGATTATTGGTGGGCGATTGGGGTATATATTGTTTTATAACCTGTCATTTTTTATCCATCATCCGTTGGAAATATTCGCCGTATGGCACGGGGGAATGAGTTTTCATGGTGGATTGATTGGTGTTGTGGTTGCGGCGTTTTTGTGTGGACGCAGTTGGACACGTGGTTTACGAATATTAGATTTAATTTCATTGGTTGCACCGATTGGATTATTTTTTGGGCGCATGGCGAATTTTGTAAATATGGAATTGATGGGGCGCCCCACAGATTCATCGGTCGGTGTGTTCTTTAATGGTATTTCCGATGTGTCACGCCACCCCAGTCCGATTTACGAAGGTCTGACCGAAGGTTTATTATTGTTTGTGATAATGGCGTTGCTGTATCGGTTTACAAAATTGCGTCGGTATCCGGGCGCATTGTGTGGCACGATGGCGATGCTGTATGCGGTGTTCAGAATATTTTGCGAACAATTCCGTATGCCTGATGCCCAGATTGGTTTTTTGACCAGTTGGGGATTGACGATGGGGCAATTGCTGTCGGGGGTGTTATTTCTGTGTGGAGCGGCATTATTTGGAACGGCAATGGTGCACCGCCGGGATTAAAAAACGCAAATTTATATTTTTTCAAAAAAAAACTTGATTTTCCTGTTTATACGGTATATTATATCGGCACGGCATTGGGGTTGTAGCTCAGCTGGTTTAGAGCGTCTGCCTGTCACGCAGAAGGTCGCGGGTTCGAGCCCCGTCAATCCCGCCAGTTTTTTTATGTTCAGTTTTGGCCCTATCGTCTAATGGTTAGGACACCGCCCTTTCAAGGCGAGAATCCCGGTTCAAATCCGAGTGGGGCTGCCAAAAATTCAAACCACCCAAATGGGTGGTTTTAATTTTTGTTCAACCCCCGGGTTTGAACCGGGATGCGCCAGAGCGAAGCGCATGGCGAATACGAGGATACACAATTAGAAAAATCATAAAAACGGGGTCTGTCATGACGAGTTTTTATAGATTTTTATTATTGCGTATCGAGGAGGCGAGTGAAAAATCTGAGTGGGACAATTAAGAAAATCTTAAAAAATCGACAAACGGAGATTTTTTTGATTTTCGTTATTGGTGTGCGTTCGAAAGTTGGATGTTAAAAACAGCCAGCGTTTTACATATTTACGAACTTTTAAAAAGAAAAGGTTAGAAATCTAACCTTTTTCTTAGTTCGTATTTATTGTGGTTTTTAAATTTATTTAAACAGCTTTTCACTATATCACGGCACCTTCTAATATAGACACTGTTTTCTTTATCGGGTCTATTTCTGTCAATGCGCCGTATGGCAATATTATTTGCGGAACTGTATGTCCAAAGTCCATATTCGTAACGATAGGCATATCTTCACGACCACATTCGGCACAAACTTTAATAAGATATTCTTCAAATCTCGGGTAAAGTGATAACCATTTGTCGCGTTCAATTTCTTTGCCTGCAGAAAATTCACCCCCAGGACGACCAAACAATATACCATTTAAATTTTCCAGTATACCCATTGCTTCAAGATTTCGTAGGAAATCCCCAAATTGTTCTGGGATGGCTCGTATTTCACTATCTTCAACAAACAAAATTGCACCTTTCCAATCTTCCATCGTTGGCCATATTCTTGTTCCGTTTGTCATAGCTAATAATTCCATACAGCCACCCAGCAAACGGCCTTGAACCGGTTTTTTACCTTGAATGAAATGCCATCCATCTGTTTTTGTTCTTTTTCTTAACACATCGTTTTTGTCATCCCAATAAACCTTATCTACTATGTATTCATCGGATTGTGGCAATATTCCAATCGGTGAATCATCAAACAAAGTCTTTTTCGTATTTTCAATCATGATTTTTGGAACACCACAATTTTCGCCATATCCGAACATCAAACTTGCACTGTAAAAAGATGAAACACCGGCATGAAAGAACATCAAATGGTTTGCCGTTGTATCGGACATACCCAAGAATATTTTTGGATTATTTCTGATAATTTCAAAATGTTCATCTGTCATGCACCGCAATAAACGCACAGTATCATCACCACCAATATTTGTAAGAATTGCTTTAATGGACGGGTCTTTGACCGCTGTCATTAAATCATCCAAACGCAATTGTGGGTTGCTGTATAATTCATCAGTTTTTAAAGAATTCGGCATTTCAACAATTTTGACCCCAAATGTTTCTTCAAATTGTTTTTTTCCATATTCATAACGCCCAGGTATTTTGCCAGCCATACTGGAAGATAAAGATACTGTTGCAACCAAATCACCAGGGTTCAGTTTGTTTGGTTTAATAAGTTGTTTCATTTATTTCTCCTTTTCTTTATTCACAACTCATTATATCACAAAATCTGCAAAAATGTTTTAATATCTTTCCCGAACAACAACAAATCACGCATAAAATCAATTCGTGAATTGCACAGATGGCCCTGCCACTATGAGTAGCAGAGCGATTTATCGCGATGCGTCAGGAATGTCGCACAGGCATAAAGTGCCGAGCGAATTCCGAGTGGCCCTGCCAAAATAAACAAATCGGGTTTTACACCCGATTTTTCTTTGTTTTCCAATACTTTCACGAGTTCGTAAGTTAGGTTTTGAAAACACACACCGTTTTGCTGACTTTCGAACTTTTTATGTTTTATCTCCCTTTAGGAGCAATTCTTTCAACCGTTAGTTTTATTTTGTAACCATTTACATTATACGAAGCTTCAGTAGTGTTTTGTAAGTTTACTTGAATTAAAATATCACGATATGGTCCCAAGACAGGTTGAAGAAATACATTGCTATCGCGACAAAAATTATTCAAACACTGATTAAGTCCGTGACCTGCTGTATAATCAATAGAATATGTAGCCCCTGATATTACCAACACCCATGGAGATACAAAACCGTCAATAAATTCAAAACAAGCCCATCCATTGGGACCGTGTTTTGCAACAGGGCTTCCGCTTTCATAATATTTGCACCCGGTTTCAGATGCCAAAAAGCGTAATTCTTTGATGTTTGGATATTGTTGTTGTATTTTTTCAAATTTATTCTTAATACTTTCAGGATAAAGTATTTTTTGACCACAATAATGTATTGCGGGTTTGCCACCAACAAAAATACCGTTTTCATTTACAATAATATATTCTGTGTTTGGAATGTCTGACATTTTGTGCCCTTTTGTTTATACGTGTTGTAACACAAAAACAACAAAAATCAAGTTGTTGTTTAGGAAACGTATAAAGAATGTTTCTTTATCTCAATAGATAATTTTATCCAAAAACACCTTAATTTCTTTCCCGAACAACAATAACTCACGCATTTCATCAGCTCGTGAATTGCACGAGACACCCTGCCACTATGAGTAGCAGAGCGATTTATCGCGATGCGTTAGAAATGCCGCACAGGCACAACGTGCCGAGCGAAACTAGATAAAACCGACCTTTGGGGTCGGTTTTTTGATTGGATTTCCAATATTTCTGTGAGTTCGTAAGTTAGGTGTTAAAAATCACCACCATTTTACACATTTACGAACTTTTAAAAAGAAAATGCTAGAAATCTAACCTTTTTCTTTGTTCAAATTTATTGTGGGTATTATTCGTTTTCTGATTGAAACAATCGATTGGCGATAATCTTATTTGTATATTTTTCTTTAATTTTATTTATACCAGCATTAAAACCACCTCGTAAATAAAGGTTTTCCATTTGTTGATATGTTTTTATATTGTCGTATTCCGATGGCTCTAAAACGGCACTTATTACATAGTCTTTTTGATTGTGCCCGACTGCATCAATGTTTTCACCAACCTTACAAATACCATCTATTTGTGCTTTTTCGTAAGTTTTCCCTTTCCCAGGGTCAATCATATGCAAACCGTCTGATAATTTTATTGAAACAAATTGATGACCGTCTATCATTTTGCCTGAATTTTTATTTTTAATATCTTCTTTTTTTGCGGTAGCAACAATACTAAAATCTTTTAATCCAATTTCTTGTGCATATTTAGAAAATAATTTAGCGCGTCCAGTACAACCAGCGACATTATAAGGAATTTTTTTGTTGATAATATCATCGCCAGATAAAGAAAAGTTATAATTTACGAAATTTAAAA
>JAKSTD010000036.1 GCA_024402755.1 Alphaproteobacteria bacterium | reverse complement strand
TGTTTTTCATATCACACCTCCGTCAATTTGAATAATTTTATCGGTATGATATACCCACCAACACAAGTTGTCAAATATTTTTTTTGGAAATTTTGTTTTTTAATTATTTTCCAAATTTACCACTGCGCGGAAAACCGACAGGTATAGTATGTCCCTGGGATGCCCTTTTTGCAACCCATGGTGTTATATCGTCTAAGTTTGTTGTGCCGCGCCCAGTTGTCCAGCCAAAACCATCCGCCTTATTAAAGAACATCGCATCGATTGTGTATGTTCTTACTGCGTTATATTTTGGTAATGTTACCCCTTTGCCCCTCGACATTTCTGGGAGTTGTTCTGTTTCAACCATCAATAATTTATCATTAGAACCAGATAATGCCACCATATCACCATCAACACGCACGCACAATACCGCCGGATTGCGTTCGTCTGTATTCATAATCTGTTTACCGTTTTTGGTTTGCGCAATACAATTTTCACCACCAACTACAAAACCGGTTCCATGTCGACCAATAACCAAATATTTTGCATTTGTATCCAACACAAATGCGCGAACAATATTTTCATCTGCACCGATATCAACCATCATACGCACAGATTCACCAAAACCACGCGCAGACGGCAAATCATTGGCAGATAAAGTGAACATCTTTCCACCACTTGCAAAAAGATTTACTTTATCGGTCGTTTGCGCATGAAACGCGAATTGTAATTCATCACCTTCTTTGAATTTCATATCCAGGTTATTTAAATCCAGATGCCCCTTGGCAGCGCGTATCCACCCCATTGTGGAAAGCACAACAGTAATTGGTTCTTTTTCAATAAAATCATCCGCATTAACAACAATTTCTTCCGTGCTTGGTGTCCAAGTTGTGCGCCGACGCCCAAGGGCTGTTGTCTTGGCATATTGCTTTTTAATATCATCAAACCAGACATGTAATTGCGCATTTTGCAATTCATCACTGTCCAGCAACGCCTGTAATTTTTCACGTTCTTCGCGCAAATTTTTATCTTCGCGCCTGATTTCCATTTCTTCCAACTTTCGCAAAGAACGCAAACGAGTGTTCAATATTGATTCAACCTGAATTTCTGTCAACTGGAATTCCGCCATTAAAACAGACTTTGGCTCATCTTCTGTTCTTATGATTTCAATAACGCGATCCAAATTTAAATAGACGATTAACAAACCACCCAAAATTTCTAATCTGCGTTCTATATTCCCAAGGCGCCATTTTGTGCGGCGCAGTAAAACATTTTTTTGATGCGCGATAAATTCACGCAACACATCACCAATCGGCATAACGCGTGGTGCACCATTGGAATCAACCACATTAAAATTCATATTGAATTTATATTCCAAATCAGTCATCGCAAATAAATGCGCCATCATTTTATCTGTTGGAATATTACGATTCTTTGGCGTGATAACTATACGAACATCCGTTGTTGATTCATCCGTGATATCTTCAACCAACGGCAATTTCTTTGCATCTATTAAATCAGCAATTTGTTCCACCAATTTTGATTTAATAATACCGTATGGGATTTCAGTGATAACAACCTGTTCCATCCCGCGGTCTAATTTTTCCACGTCCCATTTTGCACGAATGCGAAACGCGCCACGACCAGTATCATAGTTTTTACAAATCGTATCAAAATCATCAATTAAAATTCCGCCCGTTGGAAAATCAGGCCCAATCAATTTCTTCATAATCTGTTGCGTTGTGGCATCTGGTTTGTCAATCACCAAATTCAACGCATCCATAATTTCAGACACATTATGCGTTGGAATATTTGTCGCCATACCAACAGCGATTCCCATACCACCGTTCGCCAACAAATTAGGAAATGCCCCAGGCATAACCGTTGGTTCAACAGTTGTCCCATCAAAATTTGGCATCATATCAACACTATCTTCGTCAATACCTTCCATAATCAGCATCGCAGCATCTGTCATCTTTGATTCCGTATAACGATATGCAGCCTGGGGGTCACCATCGATATTACCAAAATTACCCTGACCATCAATCAATGGATAACGAACGGAAAAATCTTGGGCAAGGCGCACCATCGCATCATAAACCGAAGAATCACCATGTGGATGATAATGCCCCAACACGTCCCCAACAACTGTTGCGCATTTACGAAAAGCAGCAGATGGTGATAATTTCTGGCGCAACATAGAATACAAAATACGACGATGCACAGGTTTTAAACCATCACGAACATCAGGCAACGCGCGCGCAACAATCGTTGAAACTGCATAAGATAAATAACGTTCAGACAATGCGTCTGATAATTGCTGGCCCGAAATATTTTCAACTATGTTTTCTGATTTTTTCATAATTTTCCCGTTTTTTTCTCTGGGACAGAATAAAACATTTCAAAAAATAAAACAAGAAAAAAACCGCCCAGATTGGGCGATTTTTTATTTCTACAACGATTAGAATCCAAAGACCATACGTTGTTTTGATTGACGTTTCTTTTCGTTACGAACCGCCTCTTCTTTCAAACGTTTACGTTTAGTTGTTGGTTTTTCGTAACGTTGACGTTCTTTCATTTCGCGATAAAGACCTTCTTTTTGAGATTTGCGTTTTGCAACACGCAATGCCTGTTCTACATTATTATCACGAACCAAAATTTTTACCATTATGTATTCACCCCCTTTGGCGAACTTGTATTTAATTTGTTAATGTTGATGCAAATTTTATAGTATAAAATTAAAAAACACAAGAAAAATCTTGACTTTTGTTTTGCAAACGAATAGAATGGACAGGCTTTCACAAGAAAGTAGCAAAGTTCTGGGGTTGTAGCTCAGTTGGTAGAGCACCTGCTTTGCAAGCAGGGGGTCGTCAGTTCGAGCCTGATCAGCTCCACCAGAATAAAGACAAAGCGGTATCGAAAGATGCCGTTTTTTTTATCAGAGACACCTTCTTGGGCAACCATCACCGTCTCGTCAGTTCGAGCCTGATCAGCTCCACCAGAATAAAGACAAAGCGGTATCGAAAGATGCCGTTTTTTTTATCAGAGACACCTTCTTGGGCAACCATCACCGTCTCGTCAGTTCGAGCCTGATCAGCTCCACCAGAATAAAGACAAAAAACTCGTCCATCTAAATCTTTTTCACAAAAAATATTGACAAATCATATAAATTGTCTATAATACAAAAAAAAGAGCAAAATCATGAAATCGTTAAAAGAAATTACCGTACCAGATAATTTTAAAGAATTATTACCAGAAACAAAAGCAAAAAACCTTAAATGGGAAACTATCTGTTATTCCGGCACAGAAACAAACAACAATGCAAAAATATCATACTATGCCTCCATTTCGCCCGATTCATACGGTAATATTATTTTAAGCCCAGGCCTTGGAACAAATACAGATATAGACCCATTAATGCGGACTATAACATTTTGGGCATTAACACATAAATACAATATTATCACTTTTGATACTTTTCTCGGTAAATTTTATGACAAACCATCTTTTGAAACAGCACAAAAAAACACATACTCAGAATTTGTATCACTGTTAGAAACATGTATAAAATATATAGAACCTTATTCTGTGAAACAACCTAATATCTTAATCGGACATTCCGCTGGCGCAACAGGTATAATCGATGCATTAAATAACCTTACAGAAAAAGGAAACAAAACACATATTCATTCTGTTATGCTGTTTGCACCGTGGGTTACTAGACAATGGCACGATTATTTAAAAGATTTTATTTATAAACGTTGTCACGACTACTGTATCGATAACCCAAATCAAATATTACCAATACACAATATTTTTAGCAAAAGCGGATATGTAACAGTTTTGCCACAATTTTTTACAGATATGGCAAATTCGTCTTTTAGACCAGATTTAATGAACAAATGGGGAAGTTATATAACCTTAGTTGCAGGCGAGAAAGATAAAAAAGCCCCAGCAGAAGTAATACAAGAAAAATTTGAAGAATTAACAAAACAATCTAACCGAGATATGTTTAAATTTATTGTATTGCCTGACGAAAAACACAGCTTTATCAAAATACATTCTGATACAGAATCTGTTATAAACCTGATAAAATCTCAACGAACAAAAAAACGGCTTCGCTAATGCAAAGCCATTTTTTTGTTCGTTTTTTATTTCCTTTTTACATGAACATCCATTTGCGGAAACGGGAAATTTAATTTATTCTTTGGAAATTCTTTGTAAATCTTTTCCAATATATCTGAACGTGTCCCCAATAAATCATCAAACGAAGTCCAATAACGGACAGTTAATGTAACAGAACTGTCATCCAATGATGTCAAAAAAGTTTCCGGCACAGGGTTTTTCAAAACACGTTTATCTTTTGATAAAATCTTTAATACGACCGCACGAGCTTTTTCAACATCGTCCCCATAGGATATTCCAACAGTTATATCTGTTCTGCGATTTTTACCCTGGGACAAATTGGTTATTACACCATTTGCCAATGCACCATTTGGCAAATACAAAACCTGATTATCAAAAGTATGTAATTCTGTTGTAAATATCATTATCTTTTTGACAATGCCAGATTTTCCATCCGCAGTCACAATCGCATCATTAACTTTGAACGGTTTGAAAAACAAAATAATCATTCCACCAGCCACATTTTGAAGTGTTCCAGATAATGCCATACCGATTGCCAACGACGCGGCACCAAGCACAGCCACAATCGAAGTCATCTGGACACCCATTGTGGTCAAAATTATAATTACAACAAAAACCTTTAAAGTAATTACTAAAAACGATTGCAAGAAAGTGGCAAGCGATGGTTCAACATCATGTTTTTTCATTCCAAAACTTATGGATACAACTATTTTTTTTACAAGCCAAAAACCGACAATCCATATCGCAATCGCAGCAATAAGTCGCGTTCCAAATTCCGCGACAATCTGCCCAAGTTTCACAATCAAAGAATCAAGTGTCATATTCATAATTTTTTCCTTTTTTTATCCTGGCAAAAATTTAGCAAAAAAAATATAATCAGTGCAAGATAAAAAAACGGGGATGATTCCCCGTTTTTTTATTGTATCAATAATTCTTTGCCGTGGACATCTACATTAACGGTTGAACCTTCACCAACTGCCCCCGATAAAATAAGGTCTGCTATTTTATCTTCGACAGCTGTCGTGATAAGTCGTTTCAATGGACGCGCACCAAATACTGCATCGTATCCATTGTCACCCAACCATTTGATTGCTTTGTCTGTAATATACAAAGTAATTTGACGTTCGCTTAATCTTTTTTCCAAAATTTTAATTTGGATTTTTACGATGTCGCTCATAACATCTTTGCCCAGTGGATTAAAGAATACTATTTCATCGATACGGTTTATAAATTCAGGACGGAATTGTTTTTTGACCGCTTCCATATTCGGCAAATTACTAGTCATAATAATAATAGTATTTGTAAAGTTAACAACGCGCCCCTGCCCGTCTGTCAACCTTCCGTCATCAAGTATTTGTAAAAATACATTGAATACATCTGGGTTTGCTTTTTCAATTTCATCAAACAACAATACTTGATATGGTCTGCGGCGAACAGATTCTGTTAATTCACCACCCGCTTCATAACCAACATATCCCGGAGGCGCACCGATAAGGCGCGCCACGGAATGTGGTTCCATATATTCACTCATATCAATACGCGTCATAGCAGTA